>JBDUEC010000047.1:0-12788 GCA_040002655.1 Rhodoglobus sp.
GACCGCCGTAGTTCACGCACATCGTCAGGGTCAGAACGTCATTGCCCGCGGTGAGTCGCTCGGCGAACTGCAACTCGTCGATCACCGAGCGCCACAACCGCGGCTTGCGACCGGCCCAGCGCACCCGCACTCCCCAGTCGTTGAGCTGATCGCGGCGGCGGTGCAGCACGTCGCGATTGAACCCCATGAGAAAGCGCACCTCCTCGGGGCTGCGCTTCCAGTTCTCGGTGGAGAAGGCGTAGACGCTGAGGTGCTTCACCCCGACCTGGATCGCTCCGGCGACGACATCCAACAGGGATGCCTCACCCGCCTTGTGCCCCTCGATGCGGGTGAGCCCCTTGCCGTTGGCCCAGCGCCCATTGCCGTCCATCACGATCGCAACGTGGTCGGGCACCACCGATCGCGGCAGCTGCGGCGGGTACAGGCCGGTCCAATCGACGGGCTTGAAGTCCACCGCGTCGCGATGAGTTTTGCGGACGCTCACGCGCTGCGGTCCACGTGCTGCAGGGAGCGCAGGCTGCGTTCGAGGTGGAACTGGGTGTACGCGGCGACGACGCCGCTGGCCTGGCTGCGCGCCTTCTCCGGGGCAAGCTCCACCTCGTCCCACTCGCCGGCGAGCAGTGACCCGAGCAGCGCGATCGTCTCGGTGTCAAGTCGCGGCGAGCCGGGCGGTGCGACCTCGTCGGAGACGACGCCGCCGAGTTGCACCACGAAGGCCGAGTGCGGGCCGGGGGCGCCGGTCACGGCGCAGTCCACGAAGCTCGGCGCCCAGCCCGCGATCGACAGGGCGCGGAGCAGGTAGGAGTCCAGCGTGAGAGTCGGGGCGTGTTCGCCGCGCGCGAGCGAACGCAGCGCGCCGACCAGCAGGAGGTACTGCTGCAGGGAGCCGTCGTCATCCGTGATCTTGTCCGCGGTCTCGACCATCACGCTGGCCGCGGTGTAGCTCGCGTAGTCGCTGGTGATCTCCGCGCCGTACGCGCCGAGCGACTCGGCCTGCTGCACGATATCGAGGCTGCGCCCGATGTAGCACTGGATGTCGGCCACCATGAACGGTTCGAGTCGCGACCCGAACTTCGACGCGGTTCGCCGCACGCCCTTGGCCACCGCGCGGATCTTGCCGTGCGACCGGGACAGCATGGTGACGATGCGGTCGGCTTCACCCAGCTTGTGGGTGCGCAGCACAACGGCTTCGTCACGGTAGGTCGGCACCCGTCAATTCTCTCGCGCCGATACGACACGCGGATACCCCGCGAACGGCGCGCCGGAATCAGCCAGCCGACGCCAAGACGGGTACAACGAGGGAGCCGAGGTTTTCGAGTGACGCCGCATCCCAGACTCCGGCGCCCCGGAGCACCGTAGCCGTGCTCAGGCCGTCGGTCGCGCAGATCCGCACCGAACCATCCTCCGCTGGAGGCTCTACGAACGCGGACTGGATTCCGGGCACAGAGACTGGCGAGCCGGCGGGCGCGCCCGCCGCGTGGATGCTCGCGCACAACTCGTAGGCGACCATGTTCGCCGGGTAGACGGCGACATACCACTGGCTGCCATCAGCCGTCGTGAACGCGCACGTCACCGGCACGGCCAGTCGAGCTGCCGCCAAGGCGATCGCGCCCTGACCCGATTCCGGCAGCTCACGCGAGCTGCTGACGACGAGGCCACCGGTGTCAGCAGCGTTGCAGTCGAACGGCTCGACGGCACTGGCCCGCGCTGGAGCTTCAGCGCTCGCCAGCGCCTGCTCGAGCATCGTCGTGATCGCCTGGAAGCTCGTCTCCTGACTCTCGGATGACTCGAAACTGAACACAGAGAGCCGGTACCACCAGCCCGAGACGGCCACGGTCGCCGTGCATCCTGCGTTCTCAGTGAGGAGGTCGATGCTCTCGTGATCGCAAACCGTCCCGGTCAGCGACGCGTCGAGCTCACCAGGGTCGGCGATTGCAGCTGGCGCGACGTCTACGAGCACCTGGCCATGGTCCCGGGAGCCCTGTTCCCCGAAGTTGAAGACACAGCCGATGCCGCCCACCAGCCCGAGTTCACGCCCAACCGTTCCGACTTTTGCATCGGTTGAGCCGCCCAGACTTACCGCGAGGTCGTTGCTGTCGAGCAGGTTTGCGCAGTCACCGCCCGCGAGCGGTCGCGGCACGGCTGTCGCCGCAGCAGTGGGGGCGGCCGGGGTGTCCGTGGGAGCGAGTTGTTGTGCTGAGGTGCAGCCCGTCAGCAACCACGTCAGAGCAGCAGCGATAAGAACTCCACGGGCGGCTAATTGCATGAGCTAACGATACCTACGCTCAGCTTTCGTCGATCACCGTGAACACAACCTTGCCGTGGTTATTGCGGTCGAGGCTCTTCTCGAAGGCTGCCTGCGCGTCGGCGAGCGGAAAGGGCTCAACCGCCGACGGCTTCAGCACCCCGGAGTCGACCAGCTCGGTGATCTGCACGAGTTGTTCGCGGTTCGGCTCGACGATGAAGTACGCGGCGGTGGCGCCGGAGTCTCCGGCCCAATCCGCCGCTGGCTCCGACGAGACCAGGACGAGGCGCCCGCCCTTACCGAGCACGGCACGCGAGCGGTCGATCACATCGCCGCCGACGGTGTCGAACACGAGGTCAACCTGGTCGACGACATCCTCGAATCGCGTGGTCGTGCGGTCGACCACCTGGTCGGCACCGAACTCGGTTGCCCTCCCGACGCCTGCGGTCGACACGACGGCGATCACGTGTGCTCCGGCGTGATGGGCGAGTTGCACGGCGTACGCACCGACCGAGCCGGAGGCGCCGTGCACAAGCACGCGCTGCCCGGCCTTCAGGTCGCCGTGGTCGAACAACGCCTGCCAGGCGCTCAGGGTGGCGAGCGGGATGGTGGCTGCCTGCGCGTGGCTGAGGGCCGCCGGCTTCGGTGCGAGCAGGGACTCCGCCACCGCCATGTACTCGGCGGCCGCGCCGTCGTGGTCGAACTCGCCGAGCGCGTACACCAGCTGCCCCGAGCCGACCACCGCACCCGAGAACTCATGGGCCGGGATGGCGGGCAGCGCCTCGGGCCAGGTGAGCTCGTCGCGCGTGACCGCGGCGGCGTGCACCCGCACGAGCACCTCGCCGGCTGCCGGGACCGGTGTGGGCACGGTGTCGAGGCTCACCGCGGACGGACCGCCCGCCTCGTGGATGCGAACTGCCGTCATCGTCTCTGGAACGTCGTTGTGTGACATTCGACCAGTATCCATCGATCCACCGACGGTGCGGAGGGCAGAATGTGACTGTGACGGATGACGGAACCCGCGAGTTCACGGCCCAGCGTGGCCGGCTGTTCGGCATCGCCTACCGAATGCTGGGCTCTGCATCGGACGCTGAGGACGTGGTGCAGGATGCCTGGCTGCGCTGGCAGGGAACCGACCGCACCGCGGTGCGCGAGCCGGCCGCGTTCCTCGCCACGATCGTGACGCGCCTCGCCCTCAGCGCGCTGGACTCCGCCCGCGCCCGCCGCGAGGTCTACGTGGGGCCCTGGCTGCCCGAACCCGTCGACACCCGTGCCGACCCTGCCCTCGGAGCGGAGCGCTCCGAGGCACTCTCCCTCGCCGTGCTGCTGCTCCTGGAGCGCCTCTCCCCCGCAGAACGCGCAGCCTACGTGTTGCACGAGGCCTTCGACTACCCGTTCCGACAGGTCGCCGAGCTGCTCGAGACCAGCGAGGCCAACGCGCGGCAACTCGGATCCCGTGCGCGGCAGCACATCGACCAGGAGCGCGGTGCCGTCGTCGCCGAGCCGGAGCGCGAACGGCTGCTCGCCGCGTTCCTGAGCGCGGCGCAGTCCGGCGACCTCGCCCTGCTCGAGTCGACCCTCGCCGAGGATGCCCTGTCGCTATCCGACGGCGGCGGCTTCGTGAACGCCGCCCGCAACCCCGTGCACGGTCGCGAACGCGTCGCCCGACTCATCCTCGGGGTGCTCGAGAAGTTCGGCCAGGGCATCGTCACGATCCCGGTCGAGGCGAACGGCGAGCTGGCCATGCTCGGCGTTCGCGACGGTCAGCCGATAGCCCTCTGGAACGTGGACATCGGGCCTGAGGGCGTGCGCCGACTGCTCATCGTGATGAACCCGCACAAGCTGGAGGGATTCGCCGAGCTGGCACTGTCACATTCCTGAGGGCTGCCCGGTCGTAGTTGGTGACCCTCCACGAAAGGAACCCAATGACGATCCTCGTCACCGGCGGCACCGGCACCCTCGGCACCCCCACTGTTGCCCTACTTCGCGAAGCCGGCCACGACATCCGCATTCTCAGCCGCACTGCAGGGCCGGGCCGCTTTGTCGGTGACCTGTCGACCGGTGCGGGACTCGTGGATGCTCTCGCCAGCGTCTCGACGGTGCTGCACCTGGCCACGACAGCGAGCCCGAAGGATGTCGCCCAAGCCCAGCTTCTGGTGGACGCAGCGAAGGCCGCAGGCGTGACGCACATCCTCTTCATCTCGATCGTCGGTGTGGACACCGTGCCGTACTCGTACTACCGGGCGAAGCTCGCGAGCGAGAAAGCGATCGAGGCAAGCGGCGTCCCATTCACGATCCTGCGCGCCACCCAGTTCCACAGCTTTGTCGCCATGGTGCCGCGAGCGCAGCGGCGACTGCCCGTGATCTTCTCCCTGAACGTGCCCGACCAGCCGATCGCCGTGGAGGAGGTGGCCGAGCGCCTCGTTGAGCTCGTCGCGGGGCCATCGGGCCACGTGGCGGACATCGGTGGACCGGAGCAACTCACGCTGCGCAACGCGATCGACACCTGGCAGCGCGCCGCGGGCACGCACAAACCGGTGTGGACGATCCCGCTCGGCGGCGCGATGATGCGCGCCATGCGAGCCGGCGAACACATGCCCGGGTTGCCCGGATACGGAACGGGCGCCTTCGCCGAGTACGCCGCGAAGGAGGCGGGCAAATGAGACTGCTCCCCCGCCTCGGCCTCGCCTTCCTCGCCCTCAACGAACTCGTCGTCGGCGCCTGGAACCAGTTCTGGCCGGAGAGCTTCTACGCCACCTTCCCGACGGTTGATCTGACCCCACCCTTCAGCGAGCATTTCGCGCGGGACTTCGGTGGGGCCACCCTCGGTATCGGCGTGCTGCTGCTCGTTGCCGTGATCCGCCCGCTGCCCGCCTTCGTGCTGATGGCAACCCTCGCGTACTCGATCTTCGCGGTGCCGCACTTCGTGTTCCACCTGCAGCACCTCGCGGGAACTACCGCTCCTCAGGCGGTCGCCCTGACCGCGACAAACGCGGCGGTCGCGGGCATCGGTGTCGCCCTGTTCGTGGGTGCGGTGGTGTGGATGCGACGGGCGGGCCGACTGCGGCCAGAATAGAGCCGTGAATGCGAGCCAGTTCGTCATCCCGCTGTGGGCGGACCTGCTCGCGATCGGTATCGGCGCACTGCAGGGTGCCCTGTTCGCGGCGCAGTTCCGCGACCGTCGGCTGGACCTGCTCGGCGTGGCGATCATCGGCATAGCGACCGGATTCGGCGGCGGCATCCTGCGCGATGTTCTGCTTTCGCAGGTACCGGCAGCACTCACCAGCAACTGGTATCTGATCGTGGCGACCGCGGCCGCCCTGGTCGGGATGCTGCTTGAGCGCGTCTTCTCGAAGCTCGGCGGGCTGATCACGGTGCTCGATGCACTCACCATCGGACTGTTCGGCGCCATCGGAACCACGAAAGCACTCGCCGCCGGACTCCCGGAGGTGCCGGCCATCTTCGTCGGGGCGCTCTCGGCAGTGGGCGGTTCGATCCTGCGCGATCTGCTCCTCAACCTGCCGATCGCACTCATGCACGTCGGCTCGCTCTACGCGGTCGCCGCCGTCGCGGGCTCCACGAGCCTGGTCGTGCTGCTCGCGCTGGGGATGCCGGTGTTCATCGCCGCGATCATTTGTGTCGTGGTCACCTTCGGCGTGCGCGTGCTCGCTGTGCTGTTCAAGTGGAGCCTGCCGGAGCAGCGTCGCCTGGAGAGGCTGCCCCGGCTCAGGAGTCCTAGGCGCTGACCAGCTCGCGCTCGTCGGCCTCGGTGCGTACGGCACGGTTGACCGCCGAGACGACGGCCTTGAGGGATGCCGTGGAGATGTCGTGGTCGATCCCGACGCCCCACAGCGTCTTGCCATTCACCTTCAGCTCCACGTACGCGGCCGCGCTCGCATCCCCTCCCGGGCTCAGCGTGTGCTCCACGTAGTCGAAGAGCTGCACGTCGATGCCCTCCTGCGCCAGGATGCCGAGGAACGCGGCGATCGGACCGTTGCCGATTCCTGTCGCCGCTCGCACCTCCTCGCCGACGCGCAGCGAGATGTCGAGCGTGACGCTGCCGGACATGTCGCTCGCGGTGCGGGTGGAGAGCAGCTCGAAGCGACCCCACTTGCTCTCGGTGTCTGGGGCGGGCAGGTACTCGTCCTGGAACACTGCCCAGATCTGGTCGCTCGTGACCTCGCCGCCCTCCGCATCCGTCTTGGCCTGCACAACGCCGCTGAACTCGATCTGCAGCTTGCGTGGCAGGTCGAGTGCGTGGTCGGCCTTGAGCAGGTAGGCCACACCGCCCTTGCCGCTCTGCGAGTTGACGCGCACCACGGCCTCGTAGCCGCGACCCAGGTCTTTGGGATCGACCGGCAGGTATGGCACCGCCCAGAGCAACTCGTTGACGTCGACGCCCTGGGCGAGCGCGTCGGCCTCCATTGCCTCGAAGCCCTTCTTGATGGCGTCCTGGTGGCTGCCGCTGAACGCGGTGTAGACCAGGTCGCCGGCCCACGGGCTGCGCTCGTGCACCTTCAACTGGTTGCAGTACTCGGCGGTGCGACGGATCTCGTCCAGGTCGCTGAAGTCGATCTGCGGATCGATGCCCTGGGTGAACAGGTTGATACCGAGGGCGACCAGGTCGACGTTGCCGGTGCGTTCACCGTTACCGAACAGGCAGCCCTCGATGCGGTCCGCTCCGGCCAGGTAACCGAGCTCCGCCGCGGCGATCGCGGTGCCACGGTCGTTGTGCGGGTGCAGCGAGAGCAGCACGTTCTCGCGGTGATTGAGGCGCCGCGACATCCACTCGATGGAGTCCGCGTAGACGTTCGGGGTGGCCATCTCGACGGTGGCGGGCAGGTTGATGATCACCTTGCGCTCGGCCGTGGGCTGGAACACCTCGAGCACCTGGTTGCACACGTCGAGGGCGAACTCGAGCTCGGTGCCGGTGTAGCTCTCCGGCGAGTACTCGTAGTACACGACGGTGCCGGGGACGGTCTTCTCGGCCGCCTTGCACAGCCGCGCTCCGTTCAGGGCGATGTCGATGATGCCCTGCTTGTCGGTGCGGAACACCACGTCCCGTTGCAGAACGCTCGTGGAGTTGTACAGGTGCACGATCGCCTGCTTCGCGCCCGCGATGGACTCGTAGGTGCGGTTGATGAGTTCCTCGCGAGCCTGGGTGAGCACCTGGATGGTGACGTCATCCGGAATCAGGTCGTTCTCAATCAGGCTGCGCACGAAGTCGAAGTCGGTCTGGCTCGCCGACGGGAAGCCCACCTCGATCTCCTTGTAGCCCATCTTCACGAGGAGGTCGAACATGATGCGCTTGCGCTCGGGGCTCATTGGGTCGATGAGCGCCTGGTTGCCATCCCGCAGGTCAACCGCACACCAGCGCGGTGCCTGGGTGATGCGCCTGGAGGGCCAGGTGCGGTCCGGCAATTCGACGGACAACTGCTCGTGGTACGGGCGGTACTTGTGGATCGGCATTGCAGAAGCCGACTGGTTGTTCTTCATGATCGTGTCTTTTCGCTAGTCGCTGAGTGGGAGATCAGACCAACGGCGCTGTGGGCAACACCAGTCTCCGCGACGAGTGAGGCCTGAGGTTAGGACTCGTCGCGGCGGCTAAGAAGGAGCAGACCGGAAAACACACTTTCAGGGTAGCACTCGCGCGCGGGACTTTCGCCAACCGATTGAGAGTCGCCATACTCATCTCAACGACCATAACCGAAGACAATTCAGGGGGAACCATGTCAGCTCGAACTCGCTCGATTCTCACCGTCACCGCGGCTTTCGCCCTCATCCCGTTCGCACTCAGCGGATGCTCCGCTCCGGCCGCGGCGCCCGTCACGGAGACGAGCGCACCGCCTGTCATACCCGACAACACCGGCCTGCCCCCCGTGGCCGCGAGCGGCTTCACCATAGTGCTCGACGACGGCGACATCCTCGGCATCGAAGTACCGGACACCTGGACCGATACGGACACCACGCCGACGGATCCCTTCCAGCAGATCTCGGCATCGCCCGATCTCGCGGCCTTCTACGCCGGGATCCACAGCACCTACGACACGCCCGGCGTGACCATTCTCTCGACCCAGGCCACCACCAAATCAGATGACGAGTACATCCAGACCTACGCGAGCCAGTTCGGCCCGGACTGCCAGGACGGGCAGACGGACGCCTACGACGACGGCGTGTTCACCGGCCAGTACCTGTACCTGCCCGGCTGCGGCAACGGTGCCGACTTTGTGGCCGTGGTCGCCCACGACCCGAAGAACAGCTACCTCGTGCTGCTCACGATGGTGCTCGTGAGCGACGAGGATAAGAGCACGAACCGCGACCACCTGCTCGGCACGTTCTCCGCCCTGTACCCGTGATCCTCCTGCGCTGACAGCGGCCGACAGCCGCTGACAGCGCCGCGACAGCCCCTGCGCGACAAGCTCGTGCCATGACCAACATCATCGAGGCTCACGGCCTCACCAAACGATTCGGAAAGACCCAGGCGCTCGCCGGCGTCGACTTCGAGGTAGAGCAGGGCAGCGTGCTCGGGGTGCTCGGCCCCAACGGTGCCGGCAAGACCACGGCGGTGCGCATCCTGGCGACACTGCTGCGCCCCGACGACGGCTACGCCAAGGTGGCCGGCTTCGACGTCGTGCACCAGGCCAAGGACGTGCGCCGCACCATCGGCCTCACCGGCCAGTACGCCAGCGTCGACGAAGAGCTCAGCGGCATCCAGAACCTCGTCATGATCGGCCAGCTGCTGCACCTCTCCACCACCCAGGCGCGTGCCCGTGCGGTCGAGCTGCTCGCCGAGTTCGACCTCACGGATGCCGCCAAGCGTGCCACGAAGACCTACTCCGGTGGAATGCGGCGCCGGCTCGACCTCGCGGCATCCCTGATCGGGCGCCCCCAGGTCGTGTACCTGGACGAGCCGACCACCGGCCTCGACCCCGCCAAGCGCGAAGACGTCTGGAACATGATCCGGGTGCTGGTGAAGCTCGGCACCACAGTGCTGCTGACCACCCAGTACCTCGAAGAAGCGGATGCCCTCGCCAACGAGATCACCGTGATCGACCACGGCAAGGTGATCGCCCACGACACCCCGCAGGGCCTCAAGCGCCAGGTGGGCGGGCAGACCATCGAGGTGCGCCCGGTGTCCCTGGCGGATATTGACCGGGTCACCGCACTCCTGACCTCCGTCGGCACTCGGGTACCGGAGCATCCCGCGCCCGACATGGTGTCGGTGCCGGTGGACAGCGGCGAGGCGCTCACCCGCGTCGTCGCCACGCTCGCGGCGGAGAAGATCGCGGTTACCGAACTCTCGCTGCGGCTCCCCAGCCTCGACGAGGTGTTCTACTCGCTCACCGGAAAGGCGAAGACCGAGGCCGAAGTCGAAGAGGAGGTGGCGGCATGATCCGCGACTCGCTCATCCTCGCCAAGCGCACCGTCACGAAGATGTTCCGCAGCCCGGAGCAGTTCATCGACGTTACGCTCCAGCCGATCCTGATGACGACGATCTTCGTCTTCATCTTCGGAGGCGCCGTCGCCGGCGGTACCAGCCAGTACATCCAGTTCGTGCTGCCCGGCATCATCGTGCAGACCGTTATGTTCACCTCGCTGACCATCGGCGTGAACCTGAACACGGACATCCAGAAGGGAGTGTTCGATCGCTTCCGGTCGCTGCCCATCTCGCGGTCGGCACCCCTGGTCGGGCCCGTGCTCGGCGACATCGTGCGGCACACCATCGCGATTGGCGTCACCCTGATCTACGGCGTGCTGCTCGGATTCCGCACCGATACCCCGTGGTTCCACGTGCTCGGCGCCGCGCTGCTCATGATCGTGTTCGCGCTCAGCCTGTGCTGGGTCTCCGTGCTGATCGGGATGCTCGCCCGCACGTCGGGCGCCGTGCAGGGACTCTCGTTCCTGATCGTCTTCCCGCTCACCTTCGCGTCATCCACCTTCGTGCCGGCCAGCACCCTGCCGGTCTGGATGCAGGGCTTCGTCTCGGTCAATCCCGTGACGCACGTGATCGGTGCGATCCGAGGCCTGTTGAGCGGCGAGTCCGCCATGGCCGCGGGAACAACGGTTGGTGGTGAAGTGCTCTGGGTGCTCGCCTCGTGCGTTGTGCTGGTTGGGATCTTCTTCCCGCTCGCGACCTGGGCGTACCGACGGAAGATCTAGGCCGGCTGCTCCGTGGCAAGCAGCGCCTGAATGGCGGGGATCGGATTGTCGGGCACGTCTGTGCTCCGGCCTTCGATCCCCGCCTTTCGCAGTTGGGCACGAATGCGAATCGTGGAGGGCTCGAGCTCGTCACCAGCCCCGCGGATGGCGTCTGCGAGATCCAGCGCCAGCGCGGCACGCTCCAGGTCTCCGCGGGCCGCGCAGAGCCGAGCCAGCCCGACGGTCACCCCGGCGATCACCGGGTGATCGTGGCTGTTCACCGCGGCAGTGATCGCCTCCCGCATCAGCACTTCTGCCTCGTCCACTTCCCGGAGCAGCAGCTTCACGTCGGCCGCAGCAAGGGCCCGCATCGCGGCAAGCTGCGTCCATTGCCCCGTGAACTCGGTCGACTGGTCTCCCATCAGCGAGACGAATCGCAGCGCCTCGGACGCGTCCCCATCGAGGGCCGCGAGCGAGGCTGCTGTGGATGCCGCGAGCGCGAGAGTCCTGCTACCCCCGGATGCAACGGCCGAGTCCACGAGACCGTTCGCGCGGGCACGCGCCCCGGCCAAGTCGCCCTTGCGCACCAGGATTCCGACCGCGAGCAGCTGCTGCTGCATCAAGTCGGCGCTTTCGGTGATTCTGCGCATGTTGGCCGTTGACCTCTCGGTCATCGCGAACGCCTCGTCAAGCCGCCCAAGGAGAACCAACCACTCCGAGCGCATCTGCTGTGCGAGCGCGAGCCCCCAGGCGTCTCCGATCTCCTCGAACATGCGCACACCCTCCGCTGACGCATCTCCCAGTTCGTCGACGTCCCCGCGATTCTGAGCGAGCGAGGCCCTCGCGACATGGAGCACCGCGGTGGGCCAAGGGTCGAGACCGAAATCCTCGCCGCGCGGGGGCTTGAGCGCGGCTGCCCAGTCCGGGCCGAACTCCATGTCCGAGAGGGTTGCGAGCAGCACGCTCAGCAGCTGGAGCAGGTCGTTGCTCCCCGCACGCGCGTGCAGGTGAACAAGCTCGCCGATCGACTCGAAGACGCGTTTGGCGGTCAGGGTGGCATCCACATCCGGTGGCGTGGCCGCGACGATATCCGCGAGCGGAGCGATGGCGGCAATGACGTCCGCCACGTCGCCCTCGACTTCGGCCGCGAGCGGCGACACCGACATGAGCCACTGCTGCGCGTCCTCGTTGCGATCGCGGATGATCCAGTACCAGGCCGACCCCCCGGCCAGGCGCACGGCGAACTCCGCGAGCCCAGCCGAGACGCTGAAACGCAGCGCGGCGGCGATGTTGTCCTGTTCGGCGTCGAACCAGGCGATCGCATCGTGGATCTGCGGGCCGCGCAGCAACGGATCGTGCGCCTCGACCCGATCCGCAGTGAACTCGGCCTGCGCCGTTCTGGCGCTCTCGAGGTCCCCGTTCTCCACCAATCGCTCGATGCCGTACTCCCGAATCGTTTCGAGCGTGCGGAACCTCCCTCCCACGCGGAGCACCAAGGACTTGTCCACCAGGCTGTCGAACTCGGTCGCGGAATCCAGCCCCATCCAGCGCGCCGCGATCTCCACCTCACTGGCCTCGATGCCCGAGGGGAATACCGCGATTCGCGCCAGTGCCACGCGTTCGCCCGCCGAGAGCAGGCTCCAACTCCAGTCGATCATCGCCCGCAGGGTCTGGTGGCGCGGCAGTGCCGTGCGGAATCCGCCCGTGAGCAACGCGAAGCGGTGCTCAAGCCCGGCGAGAACCTCTGCGATGGTCATGGTGCGCAGCTTCGCCGCGGCAAGTTCGAGGGCCAACGGCAGTCCGTCAAGCCGAAGGGTGATCTGGCCGGCGGTGACCAGGTCCCCTTCCCGCAGGTCGGCTCCGCTCGCGGCCACCGCGCGCTCCCGGAACAGCTGGACGGCGGCGAACTCAAGCAGCGACTTCGGGCTCCCCGCACTGTCGAGGTGCTCCTGGGTCGGGTGCTCGAGCGGGCCGATGGTCACAAAGGCCTCGCCCTGCACGCCCAGGGGTTCGCGGCTCGTCGCGAGAATCCGCAGTCGCGGAAGGGCGGCGAGCAGGCGCACAGCGAGCCGGGCCGCGTCATCGATCACGTGCTCGCAGTTGTCGAGCACCAGCAGTACGTCCTTGCCGAGCAACGCGTCGATCACCCGGTCGGCGGTGCTCGCGGTTTCGGCGGGCTGGTTGGCCGTGCGAAGCTCGCGCCCCGTGGTCGCGAGCACGGCCGCATAGAGTTCCTCGGCTCCCACCGGGGCCAGTTCGACCAGGAGTGCTCCGGAACGGTTTGCTGCGGTCTCGACGGCCAGGCGGGTCTTACCCGCCCCGCCCATGCCGACCACGGTGACCAACCTGCTGTTCGCCAGCTGATCGGCGATCATCGCGAGCTCGTCGTCGCGCCCGATGAGGC
>JBDUEC010000048.1:0-12703 GCA_040002655.1 Rhodoglobus sp.
AAGGACATCGACTACATCATCGTCTACAAGCTCTCCCGCTTCGCCCGCAACCGCAACGACGACGCCATCGTCATGGCCGACCTCACAAAGCGCGGCGTCGGACTCATCAGTGCCACCGAGTCGATCGATGAGACCCCGGTGGGCCAACTCATGCACGGCATCCTCGCTGCGTTCAACGAGTACCGCTCCCGCGAGGACGGGGCAGACATCGCCTACAAGATGGGACAGAAGGCCAAGAACGGCGGAACCCTAGGACGAGCACCCATCGGCTACCTCAACACCATCGAACGCTTCGAAGGCCGCGAGGTGAGATCCGTCTCTGTCGACGAAGAACGCGCGCCCTTCGTGAAACTTGCGTTCGAGCTCTACGCATCGGGCGACCACACCCTCGACGACATCGCCAGCGAACTCACCGACCGCGGCCTGATCACGCGAGGAAACGTTCGCCGCGCACCTGGCCCCGTATCGACAAACAAAGTCGCCCAGATGCTTCGCGACCGCTACTACCTCGGCAAGGTCGGGTTCAAGGGAGAGGAATACGACGGACGTCACCCAGCCCTCCTCGACCAGGAGCTCTTCGACCGGGTCCAGTCGCTGCTCGAAACACGGGCTATCTCGGGCGAACGTCGTCGAGTGCATCCGCACTACCTCAAAGGCACTCTGTACTGCGGACGATGCCGACTTGAGGACCAAGTGATCAAGCGGATGATCCTCATGCGGGCTGTCGGCCAGCAAGGCAACGCCTACTTCTACTTCTTCTGCATCGGTGTTCAGGATCACGTCTGCGACGCCCCCTACTCGAACGTCGATCGGGTCGAAGAGGCGGTCGAGGAGCACTACAAGACCATTCGGTTCACTCCTGCGTTCGTCGCTGCCATGCGCGCCGGAATGGAGTCAGCACTCGCCGACACCGAAGCAGCCCAAAGGCTCCTCCGCAAGCAACTCGAAGTCCAACTGGTCACCCTCGAAACCAAGGAAGAGAACCTGCTCGACCTCGCTGCTGACGCGACTCTGCCACAGGGGAAGATACGAGCAAGACTGCTGGATATCGGAAGGCAACGAGAAAAACTGCGCTCAGATCTCGCCACCGTGGTCGATGACCTCAGCGACGGAGCGAGGTTCCTCGAAGCCAACCTGAAACTGCTCGAAGACCCACATGCGCTCTACATGGGCGCAAGTGACGAGATTCGGCGCAAACTCAACCAGGCCATCTTCAAGCACATCTTCGTCGCCAATGAAGAAGTCGTTGGGGATGAGATCAACAGCCCGCTCGCAGAACTCCTTGCTGCCCAACACGGCTTCCGCGCCCGAGAAGCAGGTCTCAACAATGATGAAGCCCTCGAACAGGCACTTGCCGAACTGAAGCATCACTCCGCACCAACGACAAGAGCCACCCCGAAGGGTGGCTCTTGTGCGGTTACTGTAGAAGACCTACTCACTGGCATCGACGAGGACGTCAATTGCAGTAAGCCTTCTATGGTGGACCCTAGGGGATTTGAACCCCTGACCTCCTCGATGCGAACGAGGCGCGCTACCAACTGCGCCAAGGGCCCGTGATGCTCCGTTAATCTATCATCCGCCGGAGGGGCTGCCGAAACCGGCGGGGGTGCCGAAACACGGTCAGGCGCGCGAAGCGGAGCCGCGCAAGCGCAGGTGGCGACCGAAGCGGAGGAGGTCGAGTGGGGTGAAGGCGCTGTCTCCGAGGCCGACCTCGAGGAGGCGGTCGAACATCCGCTTGTCCGCATGGCAGGCGGCAATCACCGTCTCGAGTACGAAACGGAAGTTGATCATCGGGTAGAGCAGGCGCATCTGGCGGTGCTGGCGGCCGAAGCGCCTCGCGAGGGCGCGCGCGTAGACAGTGCCAGCCGAGTCGGGTGAGAGCATGGATGCCGCCCCCGCGAGCGCCCCGGACGCGATCGCACTGTAGATGCCCTCGCCGGTGAACGGATTGATGAGGCTGGCGGCGTCGCCGGTGAGCAGCACCCGCCCCACCGCTGGACGTGGCCGCGCCACCGTGAGTGGCAGGGTGTGCCCATGGAGGTCGACATCAGCCAGGTCGTACTCGGGCAGCAGGTCGCGCATTCGCTGCTCAAGGTGGGCCCGACCGTGGTTCGGCGCGGCCGACGACATGCCGTAGCCCACGTTGGTGGTGCCATTCGCGGTTGGGAACGCCCAGGCGTAGCAGAGGCCGCCGAGGCGCTGCGAGTCCCAACGCAGCACGAGCTGGCGCGGATCGTTCGCGGGAGTCTTCGCGTAGCCGCGGATGGCGACGGCGAGCGCCGCACCGTGGTTGGAGGGCTGGCCGACCAGCTTGCGCACGATCGAGTTGCTGCCGTCCGCGCCGATGACGACGGGTGCGCGCCACGTGCCGTTCACCATGACGCCGGCCGAATCCTGGGTGAGGGAGCTCACCTTCGCCAGCTCGAATCGGGCGCCGGCATCGACGGCGGCGCGCGCGATCCGCTCATCGAACGTGGCGCGCGGAACGACGTAACCCGGCGAGTCGGTTACTGCTGCGGTGCTTGAGCCACCGGGCGCGACCAGCCGCACGGTCGCGATGATCTCGTCGGGCTGAACACCGGTGATGCCCAGCCTCTCGAGTTCCGCCGCCGCGTGCGGGGCGATACCGTCGCCGCACACCTTGTCCCTGCCGATGGGAGCGCGGTCGAGCAGCAGCACGCGAGCGCCAGCAGAAGCCTGCATGGCGGCGACCGCAGCGGATGCCCCGGCCGGCCCGGCCCCGACCACGATGAGGTCGAACTGCTCCATCAGCCGACGGCGCGACGGCGCCTCAGCACCTCGTCGAGGTCCGTCTGCTCCAACGAGCCCTCGTCAACAACACCCATCGCGGCGAAGCGGCTCGCGGCAGGTTGTGTGATCGGTACCACCTCTGGAGCCAGCTGCGCACGCCGCAGCGCGAGCTCCGCGGCGGCGGCCGCGGCTCGCAGTTCCGCCAGGGTGTCCGAGGTCACCATCGGCGCCTGCACCGTGCGCTCGAGGTACAGCGGCTTGGGCATCGCCACCGGGGTCCACGGCTCCGCGACGGGCGCCGTGATCGGCGCGTGGTCGACGAGCGGGTGCGCAATACGCACGCGGGCAGCGGATGCCGGACGCCCCGCCTGTGCCAACCGCCCGAGCATCGCCAGTGCGGCGACCCCGGCCAGCAGCGCCGCCCCCAACACCAGCCAGGAGCCCGCCACAGCACCGGTCGTCGCGACCAGCGCACCCTGGGTGACCACGACGATGATCGCGGTGAACAGCACAAGCGAGAAGAGCGCGCGGGCACGACGGACCCGGCGGGAGCGGGTGCGCACGCTCGGCGGGCGCACGATGGTGGGGGCGGGTCGCACCGGAGTCGGCTCCGGGCGCGCCGCCAGTGTGACGCCGCGCACGGCACGCGCCGCCTCAATCCGCTCGAGCCGCGCAATCGCGCGCCCCTCCTGCTCCTGTCGCTTCGCGTCGCGCTCTGCGTCAGACAGGTGCCTGCGCTTGAGCATCGAGGGCACGAGGTAGAGCATCCACAGGGCAGCCGCAACGGCCAGCATGATGCCGCCACCGAGCCCCGAAGTTTCCATACGGCAACGGTACGAGGCTCGGCGCGGGAACCCCGGTTGATCCGGGTCGTGTCGGCCAGCATCCGCAGGGGCCTCCCAGTGAGATCCGCCGAAAAAGGCGAGAGGCCCCGGAGCAACAGAGCTCCGGGGCCTCGCTACCGACCGGCCACCACTAGCCGGCCGCGATCATCAGTAGTTGACCGTGAGGGTGTTCGTCACCGCGATGAGGGTGACGACCGTGGCGCTGATGAAGCCGCCGATCCAGGGGTTTCCGGTCACCCGGTACAGCTTGCGCGACAGCACGGCCGTCGCCGCGAGGATCACGATCACCGGGAACAGCCAGATGCTGAAGATGCCCCCGAAGTTCGGGATCGTCTCCCCCGTGATGAAGAACGTCACGTACTGCGCGACCACGAGCACGATCGGCGCCAGCGCGTTGACCAGCGCCAGCACTGCCGTGTTCAGCCATTCCTTGCCCCGCAGGGTGAAGCGGTTGAACACGTTGATCGCGATCGAGTTGGCCACGAAATAGACCAGGAAGAACGGCACGTAGAGCAGCGCGATCCACAGCTTGTCGGGCCCGAAGTCCTTCACCGCGATGACCCACCACCGGAAATCGGTGTGCAGCAGCCAGCTGAAGAAGAACACGATCCCGTACGCAGCCGCCACGGTCAGCGCGGCCAACCCGACGCTCTGGAAGATCTTCTTCCAGCCCGGCAACAAGCCGAGTTCGCGCAGGTTCAGTCCGTTCTTGCGGCCGAACAGCAGGTACGACAGCGTCATGATCACAATGGCAGCGACACCGTTGACCGCCGCCCAGAACGCGATGAAGAACACCGCACCCTGCGTGAAGATCGTGGGGGTCACGTTGAACGCGATGCCCTGGATCCACGGCGTGTTGCTGAGCACGACATAGGAGATACCGGAGACGAGCGCCGAGACGACCATCGCTCCCCAGAACCATCCGAGACCCTTTCGGCTGTTCGCCGCAATCGCACGCGGGCTCTCGAGCTTCAAGCCAGCGAACGCGCGGGTGCCAAGCATGGCGCGGGCGAAGGCGAGCAGGAAGATCGCGAATCCGATGAGGCCGAATGTGGTGAGGGTCTCCTTGATCTGCCAGGTCTGCGAACCCGAGTCGATCGGAGTCGGAGCGCCGAAGGCCTGCTGCCAGAAGTCGATCTGGTCGGCGACGGTGCCCTTCGAGATCGTTCCCCACGGGTGCGTCTGCGCCGGAGTGAATACCACGCGGATCGAACCGCCGTCACCGTCGGTGTAGAACTTGCCCGCCTCACGGGTGTCGCTCACATCCTTGGGGTCTGCACCGTAGTGCAGGAACGACTGCGCGTTCGGGGTGCCGATGTAGTCGCGCGGCGGGGTTAGCGGTGCGCCCTCTGGGCTGTAGCTGCGGAAGAAGAACTCGTCGTACTGGTCGGCAACGAGACCGGTGTCCCGATCGCCATACATGTTGAAGTACTTGTTGTCGTTGGCGGCATCCGTGTACACCGGGTCGTTATCGACCAGGAACACCGCGGCGACGAGCTGCTTGTCTGCGGCGTTGTCGAGCGCCACAGAGAAGTTCGCGGCCCGCGCACCGTTGGAATGGCCCGAGATGCCGATCTTGCTCTGGTCGACGTACGGCAGCGTCGCGGCCAGCTTGACGGCGTCGTACATGCCGGTGCCACCGAGCGTGATGTCAGCGTTCGTCAGGTAGTCCGAGTCACCATGACCGTACATGTCGATCGAGATCACCACGTAGCCGCGGCGCGCGAGCTCGATGTAGTTCGCGTCCTGCATCTCCTTGTTGTTCCACCAGCCGTGCGAGACGATGATCGCCGGCGCCTGGTTGTCGGCCGAGACGCCGTTCGGCTTGTAGAGCAGCGCGCTCATGGACTCCCCGGAGGATGTCTCCCAGCTCATGTCCTTGACCGTTACCGTGTAGCCCGACGTTTGAACGACTGACGCCACGATCGACGACAGCACCATCAGTGCGAGTGATAGCACCAGCCAGAAGCTGTTGCGCTTCACCATTGTTTGTTTCATTGATTCCCTACTCCTTCGTGTGGGTATCGGTACTGCGTGTGTCGTGAGACGCGACGGATGCGCGGCTCGTCATGGCTGCGCGGTTAGGTCTCCACGTCCCCGTCGACCCAGCCCATGGTCTTCGTCACCGCCTTCTTCCAGTTGCGGTAGAGCTGGTCACGCTCAAGGCCGGCCATCTGTGGTGACCAGCGCTTGCCCTCCGACCAGTTGTCGATGACGTCTTGTTCGCCCCGCCAGAAACCAACGGCGATCCCCGCGGCGAAAGCGGCGCCGAGCGCGGTCGTCTCGGTCACCTTGGGGCGGATCACGTCGACGCCGAGCTGGTCGGCCTGGAACTGCATGAGCAGCTCGTTGGCGACCATCCCGCCGTCGACGCGGAGTTCGGCGAGGTCCATGCCCGCGTCGGCATTCATCGCGTCCATCACCTCACGGGTCTGGTACGCGGTTGCCTCGAGGGCGGCGCGGGCGATGTGGTTCTTGGTGACGTAGCGGGTCAGTCCCAGGAGCGCGCCCCTGGCATCCGGTCGCCAGTATGGGGCGAACAGGCCCGAGAACGCCGGCACGAAATACGCGCCACCGTTGTCGTCGACCTGGCGGGCGAGCTTCTCGATGTCTGGCGCATCGCTGAACATGCCGAGGTTGTCGCGTAGCCACTGCACGAGCGAGCCGGTGACGGCGATCGACCCCTCGAGGGCGTACACGGCCGGGGCGTCGCCGATCTGGTAGCAGACGGTGGTGAGCAGGCCGTTCTTGGAGTCGACTCGCTTCGTGCCGGTGTTCAACAGGAGAAAGTTGCCCGTGCCGTAGGTGTTCTTCGCCATGCCCTCGGTGAAGCAGGCTTGGCCGAAGGTGGCGGCCTGCTGGTCGCCGAGGATGCCGGCGATGGGTACGCCGGGCAGCATCCCGTGGTCGCGGCCCTGGCCGTACACCTCGGAGGAGGAGCGGATCTGCGGGAGCATCGACATCGGGATGCCCATGTCGGCCGCGATGTCCTCGCGCCAGTTGAGCGTGTCGAGATCCATGAGCATCGTGCGGGACGCGTTGGTGACATCGGTCACGTGGATGCCGCCGTCCACTCCGCCGGTCAGGTTCCAGACCAGCCAGGTGTCGATCGTTCCGAACAGCAGGTCGCCGCGCTCGGCAGCCTCGCGTGCCCCGTCGATGAACTCGAGCACCCACCGAATCTTCGGCCCGGCGAAGTAGGTGGCCAGTGGCAGGCCCACCACCGATTTGTAGCGGTCGACGCCGTGTGAGCCAGCCAGCTCATCCACCGTGCGCTGGGTGCGGGTGTCTTGCCAAACGATCGCGTTGGTGACCGGCACCCCGGTGTGGCGGTTCCAGACGACGGTTGTCTCGCGCTGGTTGGTGATGCCGACTGCTGCGATGTCCTGGTAGGTCAGGTTGGCCCTGGTGAGGGCGAGGCCGACGGTCTCGCGCACGTTGTTCCAGATCTCGACCGGGTCGTGCTCGACCCATCCGGCTCGCGGAAAGATCTGCCGGTGCTCGCGCTGGCCGCTCGCGACGACCTGTGCCTCGTGGTTGAAAACGATTGCACGGGAGCTCGTGGTTCCCTGGTCGATCGACAGTACGTACTGTGCCATCTGGAATGTCTCTCCGTTGAGAATGTGAAGCGCTGAAGGTGGAGCTGACGGTCAGGCGGATGCCGATGGCGGCGTGTGCAGGTCGAGCATCGGCACGATGTCGACGGCCTTGTCCCGTGCGCGCGAGGCGCTGGCGTCGTCGGGCTGCCGGGCGGCCTCGGCATCGGCGGCGACCCGTTTGCGGTAGATGTCCACCTCGTGAGCGGTCTGGGCCTTGGTCCAGCCGAGGGTGGCCTGGGCAAGCGCGGCGACCTCGGGCAGGGCATCCGTCGCTTCGTGGAGGTACTCGTAGACCATGCGCGTGCGGTGCAGCATCAGGTCGTCGAGGTGCAGCGCGCCCTCGTGCGTGATCGCGTAGACGATCTCCGCTCGCAGGTAGGCCGAGGCGTGCTCGAGTGGCGCGGCGAGATCGGGGGTCGCCTGGGCGAGCTCGGCAATGTCCCGAATGTTCGCGCCGTAGCGGTGGAACAGGTGGTCGGTGACCACCTTGTCCCAGCCGAGACCGTCGATCACGGAGCGCAACTCGCTCTCTGCGGTCCGGAATCCTTCGGCGCCGACCAGCGGAATCCCCTCGGTGACCGACGGGTTGTGCTTGGCGCCCGCACCGAGAGCGAAGTCGACGGCGTCCCTGGCCATGACCCGGTAGGTCGTGAACTTGCCGCCGGCGATCGCTACCAGCCCTGGCACCGGGGATGCCACGGTGTGCTCCCGGGAGACCTTCGCCGACTGGGTGCCCGCCTTTGTTCCCGGTTGCAGCAGCGGACGCAACCCGGCCCAGGTGCCGATCACGTCGGCCTGGCTGATCGGGTGCGCGAGCACCTTGTTCGCCTCGGCGATCACGTAGGCGATGTCGGCGGCCGTTGCGGTCGGATTGACGAGATCTTCGGTCCATGGCGTATCGGTCGTGCCGATCACCCAGTAGCGGGACCACGGAATCACGAACAGCACGCTCTTCGCGGTCTGCAGGATGAGCCCGGCGGTGCCCTTGATACGCTCGCGCGGAACCACGATGTGGATGCCCTTGGAGGCGAGCACGCGCAGTCCGCCGTCGTCGTCGGCGAGGGCCTGCGACTCCTCGGTCCAGACTCCGGTGGAGCTGATCACGGTCTTCGCCTTCGCCGTGAAGGTCTTGCCGGTCTCCAGGTCGGTGAGTACGGCCCCGTCGACCGCGCCATCCGCGTTCTTGGTGAGTCCGACGACCTGGGTGCGGGAGGCCGCGTGCGCCCCGTACGACACCGCCGTGCGCATGACGGTGACGACGTAGCGTGAGTCGTCGACGTTGGCATCCCAGTACTCGATCGCACCAATGGCGGCGGTCTTCGCGAAGTCGGGGAATGTAGCGGTGAGCTGGCGCCGGGAGAGGTGGCGGTGGAATGGCAGGGCCCGCTTGCCGCGCCGTGCGCTGGCCAGCAGGTCATACAGCAGGATGCCCGCCCCCACGAACGCGCGCTCGAAGACACGGTGCCGCAAGGGGTACAAGAACGGCAGGGGCCTAACGAGGTGCGGGGCAACCCGAGTGAGTAGCAGGTCCCGCTCCTTGAGGGCTTCGAGGACCAACTTGAAGTCGAGCATCTGCAGGTAGCGCAGCCCGCCATGGACAAGTTTGCTGGACCGGCTGGAGGTGCCCGATGACCAGTCCTGCGCTTCGACGACAGCCGTCGACAGCCCTCGGCTCACCGCGTCGAGGGCGATGCCCGCGCCGGTGATGCCGCCGCCGATGACGAGGACGTCGAGCTCCTCGCCCGGCTTCGCGCTCGCGGCCAACCGCTCGAGCGAGCGCTCGCGGGCCTCGCGAGTGAGACGGCTGTCAGACACAGGAACCTTTTCGTCGAAGAATCTGGACACCCATCCGGTGCCCCTTGTGGCCAGCGTATTACTATGAATATGCCCGGTGGCAAATTGAGCAGACAATGTGCACATATGTGCAGGAGGGACGCAATGGACCGCGAAGAGACCCTTCTTGCCGCCTCGTCGATGTACTACCTGCAGGACATCAAGATGGAGACGATCGCCAATCGGCTGCACATGTCGAGGTCGAGTGTCTCCCGGCTGCTCAAGCAGGCACGAGCGAGTGGGCTGGTTGAGATCACCCTCCGCCCGACCCCGACCAAGGCGCTCGGCGTCGGTCACCTCATCTCCGAGCAGTTCGGTGTGGAGACCTACGTCGTGCCCGTCACCGACGCCGCCACGGTGGAGGAGCGGCTCGAGCAGGTGGCCATGGCGACCGCCCGGATCGTGAGCAGCCTGTTCGACTCAGACATGATCCTTGGGGTCGCCTGGGGTACAACTCTCGCCGCAATCGCCAACCAACTCAGCAAGAAGCCGACCCGCGGAAGCTCGGTCGTGCAGCTGAACGGAGCGGCCAACAACCGCACCTCCGGGGTCGAGTACGCCGGCGACCTGATCTCGCGCTTCGGCGATGCCTTCGATGCGCGCATCCACCTCTTTCCCGTGCCGGCCTTCTTCGACTACGCCGAGACCCGTCGCGCGATGTGGCGCGAACGATCTGTGGCCCGCGTGCTGGCCGTGCAGCACCGGGTCGACATCGCGCTGTTCTCGATCGGTGCAGTGGGTGGCGCCGTGCCGAGTCACGTCTACTCCGCCGGCTACCTGGAGCCGGAAGACATCCAGACCCTGGAGGCCGAGGGCGTCGTGGGCGACGTGTGCACCGTGTTCCTGCGCGCCGACGGCAGCTACGAGGACCTCTCGCTGAACGAACGTGCAACCGGCCCAACCCCGGCAGAGCTGCGCCGCGTTCCACGGAGGGTCTGCGCGGTGGCCGGCGATGGCAAGGTCGTGGGGTTGCTCGCGGCCCTGCGGGCGGGAGTGGTGACGCACCTTGTGCTCGACGAGCAGACGGCGTCCAGGCTCGTCGAGATCGCCTTCCCGCCGGCCGAAACGCGAGCCGCGGGCTAGACCAGGGGGCGGGCGGTCCGCGTGCGGTCGGCGGCGGGCACGGCGGCATCCGCTTCGTTGACTTTGCCGTCGAGCCAGCGACGCAGTACACCCACCGGCATCTCGTCCACGGTGAGCGCGAAGCAGAAGTGGTCGCGCCAGTCGCCGTTGATGTGGATGTAGCGCCGCCGCAGTCCCTCGTAACGGAACCCGAGCTTCTGCACGACCCGCAGCGACGGCTCGTTCTCCGGGCGGATGCAGATCTCCATGCGGTGCAGGCCCACCCCGAAGAAGCAGTGGTCGGTGGCGAGCGCGACCGCGGTTGGGGTGGCGCCCTTGCCCGCGAAGCGCTCCGAGACCCAGTACCCGATTGTTGCGGAGGAGAGCGAGCCGTAACTGATCGACGACACGTTGAGCTGGCCGGCCAGTTCGCCGTCGTACTCGATCACGAAAGGCAACCCGAGCCCTGCGCGTGCGTTGGCCTGCAGGCTGCGGATGCTCGACCGCACGTCGAACGAGAGAGGGCCATGCGGATTGGTTGCCTCCCACTTGCGCAGCCAGCCGCGGTTCTCAATCAGCTCGCGTTCGAGCGCGCGGGAATCCCGCAGCCGGATCGGCCGGATCGACGTCTTCCCCTCGCGAAGAGTGGGGATGGGAGTTGCCACCACTAGTCCAGGTGTGACGCGAAACTCTTGAGCCACGGACGGAGGTCGGGGCCGAGGTCCTCGCGCTCCACCGCCAGCTGCACGATGGCCTTGATGTAGTCGAGTCGATCACCGGTGTCGTAGCGGCGACCGCGGAACACGACGCCGTACACGCCACCGGCGATGTTCTCGGTCGCGAGGGTCTGCAGGGCGTCAGTGAGCTGGATCTCGCCACCCTTGCCCGGGGCGGTTCGCTCAAGCACGTCGAAGATCTCCGGCTGCAGCACGTAACGACCGATGATGGCGTAGTTGGAGAGCTCCGTGCCTGCGGCCGGCTTCTCGACGAGTCCGGTGATGCGAACGACATCCGTCTCGTCCGTTGGCTCGACCGTCGCAATTCCGTACATGTGGGCGGCGGATGGGTCTACTTCGAGCAGAGCGACGATCGTGGCGGTTCGCGAGCCCGCCTCCTCGATCATGCGGGACAGCAGCACGTCGCGTTCGTCGATGATGTCGTCACCGAGCAGCACCGCGAACGGCTGGTCGCCCACGTGCATTCTGGCGCGGAGAACAGCGTGCCCGAGGCCGAGTGGCGCACCCTGGCGAACGTAGTGCACCTCGGCCAGGTCGGTCGAGAAGTTCACCTTCTCGAGGCGCTCGGTGTCGCCCTTCTCCTCGAGCGTAGCCTCGAGCTCACCCACCCGATCGAAGTGGTTCTCGAGTGCGTTCTTGTTGCGCCCTGTGATCATCAGCACGTCGGTGAGCCCGGCCGCAACGGCCTCCTCCACCACGTACTGGATCGCCGGCTTGTCGACGACCGGAAGCATCTCCTTCGGCATCGCCTTGGTCGCCGGCAGGAACCGTGTTCCCAGCCCCGCGGCGGGGATGACGGCCTTGGTGATCGTGAAGGGCATAGGCATAAGGGTATCTGCCAGCGCCTCGTAGACTGGAAGCATGTCCGCGGACGTCGGTAACGAGAAGCGCGCCCTGCGTGCGGAACTCCGCGAGCGCCGCAGGATCATGCCATCCACCGAGCGTGCGACAGCGGATGCCGCCCTCACCCAGAACCTCATCGACCTCACGAGCGACCTCCACGTGACTTTCATCGCCGCCTACCTCTCCACAGCGGAGGAACCAGCCACCCGGGACTTCCTGCGCTGGGCGTGCGAGCAGAAGATCCGGGTGCTGCTGCCCGTGTCCCGGGAGGACGGCCTGCTGGACTGGGCACCGTATGACGGGGCCGACGAGGACGTCGACCTGTATGGAATGCCCACCCCCACCAGCGAGCTACTCGGCCCGATTGCGATCAACGATGTCGGGCTGATCCTGGTGCCCGCGGCATCCGTCGACCGCACCGGAATGCGCATGGGCTGGGGCCGCGGCTACTTCGACAAGACGCTCGGCTCCATGGAGGGCTGCCCGCCGGTCTATGCTGTGATCTTCGACGACGAGCTCGTCGACTCCGTTCCGAGTGAACGGCACGACCAGCGCGTCGACGGTGTCGTTACCCCGTCGGGCATCCTCGCCTTCTAGCTCCCTCTCAAAGGATCGCAGTGCCCACCTATTCCTATCGTTGTACCGAGTGCGAGAACGCCTTCGACATCGTGCAGGCGTTCACCGACGACACCCTCACCGTGTGCCCGGTCTGCGGCGGCAAGCTGCGCAAGGTCTTCTCCCCCGTTGGCGTCTCGTTCTCGGGTTCCGGCTTCTACCGCAACGACTCACGCGCGGCGGCCAAGTCGTCCTCTTCCTCTTCGTCTGACTCCTCGTCTTCCTCTCCTTCCTCGGACTCGTCGCCCGCCCCGGCGAAGACGGAGACCAAGAAGGAATCCAAGCCTGCGGCTGCGGCCGCCGCATCAACCTCTCCGACCAGTTAGGAAAGCTGCATGATCAAGGGATTCAAGGAGTTCATCCTCCGCGGTAACGTCATCGACCTGGCCGTGGCCGTGGTCATCGGCGCGGCGTTCAC
>JBDUEC010000049.1:0-12681 GCA_040002655.1 Rhodoglobus sp.
CTGTTCGCCAGCTGATCGGCGATCATCGCGAGCTCGTCGTCGCGCCCGATGAGGCTGGTCAGCGGCACCGGGATCGGGCTGGCTGCGGCGCGCGCGCTCGCAACCCCGCCCAGGTCGATCGCGGCTGCGTGGTCGCGCCGCAGGTCCCGCTCGAACCAGTCGAAGTTCTCGGAGGGGATCCACGGATCGCCCCCCCAGATCCCCAGCGCCTCCGAGGCGAGCCGAGGGGCGGCGGATGCCCCGGCGACCGAAGCTTCCGCGATCATGTCGGCGAAGACCAGGGCGTCGACGTCCGCGCGCCCGATCGCGAGCCGGTACCCGCCGACGGTGGACTCGATCACGCCCGACGGCAGCTGCGATCGCAGCCGGGACACGATGGACTGCAGGGCCGCTCTCGTGTTCTCCGGGGCATCCGCTCCCCAGATGTCTTCGGCGATGGCGCGGTAACTGACGGCTGTGCCCGCGTCCACGGCAAGGCGGAACAGCACGGCGAGCTGCATGGCGCCACCGACCTCGACGGCGCGACCCTCGTGCTCGACGCGGAGTCCGCCCAGCAGCCCGATTTTCACGGGTCAACTCTAGGCGCAGGGCGATCTAGCGGATTCCGCGAAGCACTCCGGCAGACTCCCGGAGGGTCAGCCCGGGCAGGTAACAGCGGCTCAACGCGACGGCGATCGCCGGCAGCGAGAGTGCGTCTGGGTACGCCATCACGAGCGGCACCAGCCTGGGCTGGAACTTCTGCTTGAAGGTCAGCAGCGAGCGGAAGCCGTAGACCGGTTCGAGCGCCTTCCCCACTGCTGCCAGCACCCGGTCAACGGCCGACTCCGGGCCGTCACCAGCGGTCACTGCGAGGGGCGCTCCCGACAGGCTGAGAAACTCGAGGCCGCCCAGCTTGGCGCGCACCGCGGCCTCCGCGATCAGGAACTCCATCACCCCGTTCATGCCGTCCGCTCGCCGGCGCATGAAGTCGAGCGTGTATCCGGTGAGAGTGCCGTCGGCCCAGGTGGGCATCCAGCTCGTGACGGCCTGCACGCCGCCCGTGGCGTCGATCGCCACGCCGAGCAGCACGTCCGGGTCGCTCAGCTCATCGAGGCCGCCCAGGGTGAATCCAAGCTCAGGGAGCTTCTTCTCCACTACCCAGAGCTCGGAGATCTCGGCGATCTGGTTGGTGACCCGCACAGAGAGCGAAGACCAGGTTCCCCACGTGACGGTGACACCCTCACGCGCCGCCCGATTAACCGAACTGCGCACGTCCTGCCACTTCTTACCCGTCATTTCCCAGGTCGACGGATCGATCAGCGTCTCCTCGGCCACGACCGTTGTCGACCAGCCGAGCTCGCGCAGCGGAGCGGCCCATTCGTCGTGCACGCTGTAGAACACCGGAGTCCAGGCGTTGTCGTCGCAGAAGCGGATGAACTGCCCGAGCGATTCGCGCACGTCACGCGGCCGCCCGACGGGATCGCTCACCGTCACCGCGCAGCCGTTGGCAACGCGGTAGGCGACCGCGAGCCGGCCATCGGAGTCGAACCAGTAACGGTTGCCCGCCCAGGTGGCCGGGAACGACATCGACCCTCCGGAATCGCGCAGCAGGGCTCGGAGTTGGGTGATCTCGGCCGGCTCACGGCCCAGCGAGCGCGCGCCACGCAGGAACACGACTGTTGCGACGAGCAGGGACACCCAGAACAGCGGCCCGATGCCGTGGTACAGCAGGCGAGTCGCCAGGGTCGTTGGCACGAAGTCCTTGCGCTCAGCGAGGAGGAAGGACACCGGGATGAACCGCTCTGGCAGGTCGGAGAGCAGGTCGAAGAACCCAACGGTCGGCCGGAACTGCGCGCGCAGGAGCCAGCCGAGCCCGAGGTATACGACTGACGCGACTGCCGCAGACAGGCCGATCCAGACGACGTACCGCGTGCGAGCCCGCACCGCCGCGCGGATCGGGAAGTGCCGCACTTGGGCGAGAACAGCGACGGCAAGGGCGATCGGAAGCACGCTGTTCGCGAGCATCCAGAGGCCGAACTCCGGCGATTGCCCCGCGCGCTGCACGATGCCAGATGCGTTGCCGATCACAGGCACGATACCGAAGTAGAAGCCGGCGAGCACGCCATCGGCCAGCGCGAACGCCGCGACCAGGTACACGGCCGCTCGCCGACCGTTGAGCAGGCCGCGGGCTGCCACGAACAGAATCACGAGCGGGATGACGCCCAGCACCACGGCAGACGCCGTCTGGCCCGCGTGGTGACCGAGCGCCATCGCGCAGGTGTGGCCCACACCGCCGATCGCGCAGGCCACCCCACCGGTGCGCGATTGCGGCATCCCGTGAGTCACGAATGCGCCGAGTGGTGAGAGCAGGCCGAACTTTCCGCGCGAGACGAGGGTCGCCAGCGGACCGACCGCGAAGATCGCGGTGACCGTTGCCAACAGCACCCTGGCCTCGTGATGCGAGCTCGTCCACCGGGTCGGCCTCGTGTGCGACCGGGTGAGCAATACGCCGATGCCAAGCCCGACAAGCACGGCGACCAGTCGGTAGAGGTCGGACGGTTGACCGGAGAACAACAGCAGCACCACCGTCGCTGCGACGGAGATCGTGCGGATCCGCCGCCGCCAGAGCACTGTTGCGAACGCGCTCGCGACGGCCACGGTTCCGATGATCGGTGTGAGCGGATCGATCGTGACGAGCGAGCGCACCGCCTCTGCCCAGTACTCGCCGGTGAGCACTCCAAGCGCCTGCACGCCGAGCCCGACGGCCGAGCCGACGACACCGGTGATGACGAAGGCGCCGATCGTGCGCCAGGTGCCCATGAGGCGCTCGGCCGTTCCCAGGCCAACCGCGCAGACCAAAAGCACGATCACGAGCTGGGCGAGGCTGTCGACGAAGAAGTCTGCGGTGAGGAACGACCACCACTCGCGATGCGAGAGCGCCGACAGGTCGATTCCCACCGCGCGGCGCAGCAGCGGAGACGGGCCGCGGATGGGTCCGGTCGCGATGGCCACGCTGAGAAGCACGATCAGCAGGGCGATCGTGAACGGCGTTCGCCTGACAGTGCGCGCGATCATCCGGACACCGGTCGTTCGAGTCCCATGCGCACGAGCACCGGCGGCAGGCCGTGCTCGAGTGCGTACTGCACGGTTTTCCAGTCGTGAGCCGTGCCCGGCGACTCAAACAGGCTGGTCGACATCCCAGCTGCCTGGGCTGCTGCCTCGATCAGTTCCACTCCCGGCAGATACTTCGCGTCGTCCCCGCCGACGCCGAAGACGGCGAGTTCGTCGGCGTAGGGCGTGCCCGCGGCGAGGATCGACAGCGGTTTTGCTGCCTGCCAGGCCGCCTGGTCACCGCCGAACCCGCGCGCGATGGTCACCTCGTCGCTGCCGATCTTCGGTTGGACTTCCCCCGAGATATCGATGAGCGAGCCGAACAACTGGGGGTGTGCCGCGCCGAGTTGGATCGAGCAGGTTCCGCCCTGCGAGAATCCACCGATCGCCCACTTGGTTCGGTCCGCCTGCACCGTCAGGTTGGCGCGGATCCAGTTGGGTACATCCACGGTCAGGTAGCTGGCGGAGTTTCCGAGCGCGGAGTCAACGCACATCGGGTTCACGTCTGGCGCGGTCAGCTGGTCGGGAACAACCACGATCGGCGCGAGACCGCCGTGCTTGGCGGCAATGCCGTCCATGATCGAGTCGAGGTGGCCGGCGAGAAAGACATTCTCGGGGCTGCCCGGCTGGCCGGAGAGCATGACCAGCACGGGAAGGGCGGGCGGATGCGCCACTCGCGCCGCCGGGGGCAAGTAGACGAGAGCGTCCCTGGCCGCGAAGTGCGAGACGGTGGACGGGATCGTCACCGATCCCACGATGCCGCGCTTGGGCATCCCGACCGGGGCCGACCAGGTCTTCCAGAGGCTGGGGTCCGCCACAGTGCTGCCCGCGCCGGCGCGTTGCACGGTGAGCAGCTGCAGCGGCAGCGAGCGGAACGCCGCGCTGTCGGTGAGGCTGCCGAGAGTCGTGTACTGGCCGAAGTCGGCGTTCACCCCGAGTGCCCCGGCGAGCACGAAGACCAGGATGCCGCCCAGCGCACCCACCCGGCGGCGCCACCGCGAGTGCACCAGGTTCACGACCGCCAGCGCAATCCCGGCGAACGCGAGGCTCACCCACGCCCGGCTCACGAACGTGAGCGTCACGGCGAACGCGTCGGCGACATCCCCGATCAGCCAGCACAGCACCAGCCCGAGACCCGCGCCGATCACAAGGGCAGCCGCGACCGTCGCCAGCCAACGCCAGCGGCGCCCCGCCGGCGACCGGCGTACCGACAACACCAGCAGCGCTACGACAGCGAGAGCGTCGATCACCAGCGGAACGGGCCCCCCGATGATGGCGATGCCCGATAGGAATGGGCTCACTGCTGCTCCTCCGGCTCGAACCGGTGACCAGTATCCACGCGCGATTCCGCCGCGCGCCGCGTTCTTACCCGAGACTCTGCGATTGCGCAGCGAACCGACAGCCCACGTTCGGGCTACTCCCCAGTTCAGCGGTTATGGCATGAGAAGACTCGAAGGAAGCACTTCAGCAGGCGCGGCTACTCCACCGCGAGCGCCGCGACGGGCGCCACCCGGGTAGCGCGGCGGGACGGGGCGACCGATGCCACCAGCGTGAGCGCGGCGGCGGCCGCCACGATCACGGCGAGCAGGGCCAACGGAACCGCAGGCAGCACGAGCCCGGGGATGCCATTGATCCCGCCCAGCAGCGATTGCGCCCCCGCCCACCCGTAAACGATGCCGAGCACCAGACCAACGAGGGCCGCGGCCAGGGTGAGCTGGGCGCTCTCGACGAGGATCATGCTCCGCACCTGTCGCGCCGTGAATCCGAGCGCCCGCAACAGGCCCAGTTCGCGAGTGCGCTGGAGCACGCTCAGCGACAGATTGTTCACCATGCCGATGGCCGCGATCAGGGCGCTGAAACCGGTGAGGATCGAGAACACCACTACGGTCACGAGCAGCATCTGGTCGACCCCCTGGTACAGGTCGGGGTGGGCAAGCTGGGCCTCGCGGATCATCTGCTGGTAGCTGCCGATCGCCACCGAGAACATCGTGACGAGCGTCACACCGATTACGAGGCCGATCGTTGTGCGCGAGCTGCGCTCCGGGTACCGCAAGGCGTTCTCCGCTGCCAGTCGAGCAGATGCGCTGCGCCCGAACACCCTGCCTACCAGACGCAGCGCCGGCGGCATGATCTTCTGGGCACCGAGCACGAGCCCCGTGAACGAGAAGAGCCCGCCGAACAGCCCGATCAGCACGCCAAGCGGGTTGATCAAGCCGACCAGGATGCCGAGCGCCAACAGCACCGCACCAATGATGAACAGGGTGAGCGCGGCCGCATTGCGACCCTTCTTGCCTGCAGCCTCCTCGCTGCTCAGCTCCTGCGCGGCACCGGTGGCCTGCATCGGCGAGACGACGAGCACCCGGCGCGAACCGATCCACGACGCCAGCCAGGTGGTGAGCACCACGGTCACGATCGGCAGCAGGATGACCGGCTGCAGGTACGAGTACGCCAGCGATGGCAGGAAGTCGGCTGCGATCCCGATCCCGACCAGCGCGGCGGTGACGGCCGTACCGATGAGGGTGCCGAGCACAGCGCCGATGAGGCCGACAACGAGCCCCTCGCGAGCCACGGCGGCCCGCTGGCTGCGTGCGCTGGCCCCGATCAGGCGCAGCAGCGCGATCGTACGGGTGCGTCCCGCGATGATCGTGGCGAACGTGTTTGCCGTCACGATCGCTCCCACGTAGGTGGCGATCACGATGAAGACGATGGCGAGGATGCTGAGGAGATATGCGACGGTCGCGCTCGACCCGGTCACCTCATCCGCTGTGAGGGCGGTGGCGAGCATGCCGGTGGACTGCAGCAGCGTGACACCGAAGGCCGCGCTCAGGGTCGCGACGAGGATGCTCGGGATGTGCTCCCGAAAGCTGAAGCGATTCACGCGACCTTCTCCATTCCGAGCATGTAGCGGCTGATCTCCTCGGCAGTGGAGCGCCCGCGATCCTCAACCACCCGGCCGTCGGCCAGGAACAGGATGCGGTCGGCGTAGCTCGCCGCAATGGGGTCGTGGGTGACCATCGCGATGCTCTGCCCGCAGCTGGAACTGGCCGCGGCGAGCAGCGACAGTACCTCGCGACCGGTGCGGGAGTCGAGGTTGCCGGTGGGCTCGTCGGCGAACACGAGCTCGGGGCGAGTGCCGAGTGCTCGGGCGATCGCCACCCGCTGCTGCTGGCCCCCAGAGAGTTCGTACGGGCGGTGAGTGAGGCGGTCGCGCAGGCCGAGCGAGTCGATCAGCTGGTCGATCCACTCGCGCTCCTGCTTCGTCGGGCGACGTCCATCGAGTTCGAATGGCAGCAGGATGTTGCCCTCGATGTCGAGCGTGGGCACCAGGTTGAACGACTGGAAGACGAACCCCACCCGCCTGCGACGGATCATGGTGAGTTCGGTGTCATCGAGGCCGCTGATCTCGGTGTTGCCGATCCAGGCGCGCCCACCGGTGGGCGTGTCGAGGCCCGCCATAATGTGCATGAGGGTCGACTTGCCCGAGCCGCTCGGCCCCATGATCGCGGTGAACTCTCCCTTGCGAATTCCGATTGAGACGTCGTCGAGGGCGGTGATGGCGGTGGAGCCGCTTCCGTAGGACTTGGTGAGGTTGGCGACTCGAGCGACGAGGCCCAGGTCTGCTGAGGTGATTTCCATACCTCAACGGTAGAAAATCGCGACTCGGGGCGAATCGGCCGCGGGTCGTTGCCGCGTCACTCGCAGGGATGACCTCTAGGTCAGCCGGTGCTCGTAGGCGAAGACGACAAGTTGCACGCGGTCGCGCAAACCGAGCTTTCCGAGCACTCGGCTGATGTGCGTCTTCACGGTCGCCTCGCTCAGAAACTCGGTCTTCGCGATCTCGGCATTGCTCAGCCCGCGGGCCGCGAGCACGAAGATCTCCCGTTCCCTCGTGGTGAGAGTCTCGAACTCGGCCGGTATGGTCGGTGCCGACACCCGCGAGTCGAAGTGTTCGAACAGTTCCCTGGTGGCGGATGCCGCGATCACCGAGGTCCCGGCATGCACGGTGCGGATCGCCGCGAGCAGGAACTCGGGCTCGGCATCCTTGAGCAGGAACCCGCTTGCCCCGCCCCGGATCGCCCTGGTCGCGGCCTCGTCCAGGTCGAAGGTGGTGAGCACGATGATCCTCGGCGGTGTGGGGCTGGCCGCGATGATCGCCCTGGTGGCGTCAATACCGTCCATGACCGGCATGCGGATGTCCATGAGGATCACATCCGGGCTCGCGGAGGCCGCCATCGCGATGCCCTCAACGCCGTTGCCGGCCTCCCCCACGAACTCGAGGTCTGGCTGGGACGAGACGAGCATCCTGATCCCCGTGCGGAACAGCGCCTGGTCATCGACGAGTCCGACGCGGATGGTATTCATGCCTGCACCGTAACCGGAATCTCGGCGGTCACGACCCACTCGGCATCCCGCGGCCCCGCGGTGACGGTGCCGCCGATCAGGATGGCGCGCTCCCGCATGCCGGGGAGGCCGTGCCCGAGGCGCGAGTCCGGCGGCTGCGGCGCGGCGCGCAGTGCACTCGTGATCGTTGCCGTGACGGCATCCGCTGCCCAGGCGAAGCGCACAACCACTGGCTGCGTGGTGTCGCCGTGGCGCAGCGCGTTGGTGAGTGCCTCCTGCACGATGCGGTAGACCGCAAGCTGCTGGCTGGTGGCGAGCGACGTCGGCGGCCCCGATTGCTCGAAATCGATCGTGAGCCCGGCCGCTCGCAGCTGGTCGAACAGGCGCTCCAGGTCGTCGAGCACCGGCTGCGGACCCACTTCCTGGCTGTGCCGCAACTGCCCGAGCAGCAGCCGAACGTCGCCGAGAGCCTCGCGGGCGGTCGAGGCAATCGTCGTGAGTGCGGCGTCGACGGATGCCGGATCCTTCTCCCGCGCGTATCTCGCGCCGTCTGCCTGCGCAATCACCACCGCCAGCGAGTGGGCCACCACGTCGTGCATGTCCCGAGCGATGCGGTTGCGCTCCTGCTCGATCACCACGGCCCGCTCGGCGGCGACCTGCGCCCTGCGGGTGATTCCGGCCGTGCGCCAGGTTTTCGCCAGCAGGCCGAGAGTCCAGGACAGGCCGAAGGCGAACAGGGTAGCCAGGAATGTGACGATCGCTGAGCGAACAACTTCGGAGGTGCTGCTGAACAGCGGCTCGATGGCCAGCGACGCGATCGCCGGGAGCACCACGGTGTAGACGGCGATCGTGGCCGCGCCAACACCCACGGATGCCAGGCCGAGCCACTTGACCACGCGACCGCCGTAGGCAGCGGTCGCGTACAGCACCGCGATGATCGCGAGGTTCGTCGCCGTCGGCTGGAGTGTGGCCGACATCTCGACGATCGCCGTTGCCCATGCAACGCCCAACGCGAGTGCGGGCGAACGCCGTCGGAACGCGAGAGCCAGGGCCATACCGAGAACGGTGATGCCCTCGAACACCCCAATCCCGTTCCCGCCCTGGAACAGGATGCCCACCAGCAGCCAGAACGTCGCCAGGAGCACGTCCAGCACGAGCTGGGGTGTCGTCAGTCGGCGGAACATGCTCCCACCGTACGGCGGGTGATCGATCGACCGGGCTTCGTTGCCCCGATTTCCTCCCTGCGGAACTGAGGAATCATCCCTGAGATGTACTCCTCGAATCACCCTTTTGAAGGCGAAAATCTCTCGTCCGCCGGGTCGAGCGCCGCCATACTCATTGTCAGCAATGTCACTTTCACCAACAGGGGGAATCATGAAATCACAGTCGCGCCTCGTTCTGGGCGTCACGGCGGTCCTTGCCGTCATTCCGCTCGCCCTCACGGGCTGTTCTGCGGCACCGCCCGCGACCACACCCAAGCCGACTGTCGCAGCCAGCCAGGCGCCGATCGATCCGGTCAAGGCACCGGATGCTCCGACCAGCGGGTTCACCCTTGTCTCCGATGATTCCGGCCACGTGCAGGTCAACGTACCGTCGACCTGGACCGACGTCGACGGCGGCTCGATTGCGGGCCCGAAGGACACCACGCTGCTGAACGTCGCCGCGTCCCCCGACCTCAACGGGTTCATCAACGGCTATGACGTTCCCGGGGTCAGCGTCACCATGACGAACGACCCCACCGTGACCGGCCAGGACTTCCTCGACAGCATCATCACCTCCGTCGCCCCGAACTGCGACGACGGCGAGACGGGCGACTACGACGACACCCTCTACGTGGGCACGTACATGTACCTGCCCAATTGTGGAGGTAAGGGCACCGACTTCCTTACGGTGGTGGCCACAAACCCGGATGGCGTGCTCGCGATCATCACCATCCAGATGGTGAGCGACGAAGACAAGTCCAGCGTGCGCGACGAGATCCTGACCAGCTTCAACGCGGTCGGCTAGCTCACACCGTCGGTCGAGGCGGCGAAGCCGGTCTCGAGACCACTCCAGTGGTTTCGAGACCGTCGCTTCGCTCCGCCTCAACCACCGGAGCGTTTAGAACCCGAGGCGTCCGAGCTGCTTCGCATCGCGCTGCCAGTCCTTCGCGACCTTGACCCGCAGCGACAGGAACACCTGCTTGCCCACGAGCTTCTCGATCTCCGTGCGCGCCCGCGCGCCGACATCCTGCAGCCGCTCACCGCGGTGACCGATGATGATGCCCTTCTGGCTGTCACGCTCCACGAACAGGTTGGCGTAGATCTCCACGAGATCTTTGTCCTCCCGCTCGATCATGTCGTCGATCGTCACGGCGATGGAGTGCGGCAACTCCTCGGAGACCCCCTCCAGCGATGCCTCGCGGATGAGTTCTGCCACGCGTGACATGACTGTCTCGTCGGTCACCGCATCCGCTGGATACAGCGCGCTCGACAGCGGCATGAGCTTGATCAGCTGGGTCGTCAGGATGTCGAGCTGCTCGCGACTTGCCTTGTAGGAGGAGATGCTCGAGATCGGGATGATGTCGTCCCAGTCCCGTAGGTCCTGAACAGCGAGCAGCTGCGCGGTGATCTCGGGCCGGCTCGCGGCATCCATCTTCGTGACGATGGCCACCTTCTTCGCGCGCGGAAAGCTGTCGAGCTGCTCGTTGATGAACTTGTCGCCGGGGCCGAGCTTCTCATTCGCCGGCACGCAGAGGCCGATCACGTCGACGTCGGCGATGGTGTTCTGCACGATGCTGTTGAGGCGCTCGCCGAGGAGGGTGCGCGGGCGGTGCATTCCGGGGGTGTCCACCACGATGAGCTGCCCCTCGGGCCGGTGCACCATGCCGCGGATGGCGCGACGGGTGGTCTGCGGCTTCGAGCTGGTGATGGCGACCTTCTCGCCTACCAGAGCATTGGTGAGGGTCGACTTGCCGACATTCGGACGCCCGACGAACGACACGAATCCGGCGCGGAACTGCTCTTCAGGGTTCGGCACGGTCAGTCCTTCTTCGCTGGGTCACGTTTGAGTGGAGCACCGGTGTCCGGGTCACGTGTGATCTGTTTTTTCGCGTCGGCATCTTTGCGAACCGCGTCGTTGCGATCCGCATCTTTACGATCCTGCTCCTTGCGGTCGGGGGCGAAAGCCTCCTGGGCGTCGATGAGCGCCTGGTCGCGCTCCACGAGCAGAGTCGTGATGCGCTTGCGTCTGCCCTCGGTGCGCTCGGCGGTGAGAACGAGCCCCGAGTACTCCGCGGTCGATCCGGCCACGGGAAGTCGGCCGAGCGCCTTGGTGAGCAGGCCACCCACGGAGTCGACCTCGTCATCCTCGAGTTCAAGGTCGAACAGGTCACCGAGTTCGTCGATCGGCATACGCGCGCTCACCCGGTAGATTCCGTTGCCGAGATCCTGGAACTCGGCGACCTCTCGGTCGTACTCGTCGGAGATGTCGCCAACCAGTTCTTCAATGAGGTCTTCAAGGGTCACGAGGCCGGCGATGCCGCCGTACTCGTCCACGACCATCGCGAGGTGGTTGGACTCGAGCTGCATCTCGCGCAGCAGGCTGTCCGCCTTCTGCGACTCTGGCACGAAAAGCGCGGCGCGGGCGAGGTCCGCGGCGGTCAGGGTGGCGGCATCCAGCGTCTTCTCGTGCAGGGCACGAGCCACGTCACGCAGGTAGAGCACGCCGAGCACCTCGTCGACATCGTCACCGATCACCGGCACGCGCGAGACTCCGCGCTCAAGAAAGCGGCTCATGGCATCGGGAATGCCGACGTCGCCGTCCATCGTGATCATGTCGGTGCGCGGAATCATCACCTCGCGCACCACCGTGTCGTTGAATTCGAAAATGGAGTGGATGAGCTCCCGGTCGTCCTCTTCGAGCACGTCGAGCTCGGTGGCCTCGTCGACCATGCTCAGCAGCTGCTCCTCGCTGGAGAACGTGGCCGTTCTCGGGCGACCCGGCGTGACCCGGTTGCCGAGCGCGACCAGGGCATCCGCTATCGGACCGAGGAACAGGCGGATCGCCCGCACGATCGGGGCCGAGAACGTCATCACGCCGTGGGCGTGGGCGCGGCCGATGCTGCGGGGGCTCGAGCCGACCAGCACGAAGGATGCGGCGGTCATGATGAGCGCGCTCAGCAGAAGCGCCCACCACCACTCCTTGAACGAGTAGGCGAAGGCCAGCGAGACGAGCACCGCCGCCGTCGTCTCTGAGACGACCCGCATGAAGTTGAGTGCGTTGACGTGCGCCCCCACGTCACGCGAGATCGCGAGCAGCGAGCGGCGGGAGCGGCTGTGAGCCGCGATGTCGACGAGGTCAGTTCTGCTGAGCACGGTGAGTGCGGCATCCGCTGCAGCCAGCAGGCCGCCGAAGACGACCAGCAGAAACGCAACGACGAAGAAGATGCCGATCATCATGTGGCGGCTACTTTCGTCGGTCCGCCGCCGCGAAGCCGACGAGGATGTCGCGCTGGATCCCGAACATCTCCTTCTCCTCTTCCGGCTCGGCGTGGTCGAACCCGAGCAGGTGGAGCAGTCCGTGGGTGGTCAGCAGCAGCAGTTCCTCCAGTGTGGAGTGTCCGGCCGTCTCGGCCTGGCCCGCTGCGACCTGGGGGCAGAGCACGATGTCGCCGAGCAGGCCGGCGGGCGTCATGGCATCCTCGGAGCCGGGTCGCAGTTCGTCCATCGGAAAGCTGAGTACGTCGGTTGGGCCGGGCTCGTCCATCCACTGCACGTGCAGCTGCTCCATGGCGGCCTCGTCGACCAGGATGATCGACAGGTCGGCATCCGGGTGCACGTGCAGCTGGTCGAGGGCGTAGACGGCGAGACGCTGCAGAGCGGTCTCGTCGACCTTCACCGATGACTCGTTGTTGATCTCGATGCTCATCGGTTACCTTCCCCAGCGCTTCTGCTGGCGGTCCTGAGGCGAGTTTCCGCGGCGCTCCGCACGGTTGACCCCTGCGGTCTCCTGGCGTTCGAAACGCTGGGCCTGCTTCTCGGCGTCGTACTTCGTGTATGCATCCACGATGCGTCCGACCAGGGTGTGGCGCACCACATCCGCGCTCGTGAGCCGGGAGAAGTGGATGTCGTCGATCTCGTCGAGAACGCGCGTCACCAGCTGCAGGCCACTGGCCCCCATCGGGAGGTCGACCTGGGTGACGTCGCCGGTGATCACCATCTTGGACCCGAATCCGAGCCGGGTCAGGAACATCTTCATCTGCTCCGGCGT
>JBDUEC010000050.1:0-12567 GCA_040002655.1 Rhodoglobus sp.
ACGAACTAATGGCGCTCAACATCGAGGACTACGCCCTGATTGGCGACTGCCACACCGCCGCGCTGGTGGGAAATGACGGCAGCATCGACTGGCTGTGCCTGCCCCGCTTCGATTCGGCATCCACATTCGGTGCGCTGCTCGGCACGGAGGACCACGGTCGCTGGCTGCTCGCGCCAGCCGACGAGGTCGTCTCAACGAGGCGCGAATACCTCGAGGACACCTTCATTCTGGTGACCCGCTGGGTCACGGCGACCGGGGAGGTGGAAGTCTGGGACCTCATGCCGCACGGCGATCGGCGTGCCGACGTCATCCGTCGCATTCGCGGCGTCAGGGGGTCGGTCGCGATGCACGAGGAGTTGCGCATCCGCTTCGGCTACGCCGACGCGATCCCGTGGGTACGGCAGGCGCCCGAGAAGCGGCAACACGCGCTGGTGGCGGTGGCCGGGCCCGACGCGATCGTGTTGCGCGGCCCCGTGCTCACATCGAACGGGCAGGCGCACACGGCCGACTTCACGGTGGCCGAGGGCGAGACAGTTGACCTCACCTTGACCTGGTACCCGGCGCACCGGCCGGTGCCGCCGCCGCTCGGCGTCACCGAGCGCATCAACGCGACTCTCACGTGGTGGCGCACCTGGGCCGCCGAGTGCGTGAGTGCGCCGCTCTACCACGACGAGGTGCACCGGTCGCTGCTGGTGCTACGCGCCCTGACCCATGAGGACACCGGCGGCATCGTCGCCGCGGCGACCACCAGCCTGCCCGAGGAGTTCGGCGGCCAGCGCAACTGGGACTACCGGTACGTGTGGCTGCGCGACGCGTCGCTCACGCTGCACGTGCTGCTCGACCACGGATTCCGCGACGAAGCGGATGCCTGGCGCAACTGGTTGCTCCGCGCGATCGCGGGTGACCCCGCCGACGTGCAGATCATGTACGGGCTCTCTGGCGAGAGGCGCCTCACCGAGTGGGAGGTGGACAGCCTGCCGGGGTACCACGGCGCGCGACCGGTGCGAATCGGCAACGGCGCGTTCACCCAGTACCAGGGTGATGTGTTCGGCGAGGTCATGCTCGCCCTGCAGGCCGCTCGCCGCATCGGCAAGGAGTCGGAGGACTTCTCCTGGCCGCTGCAGCGGGCGCTCATGGGCTTCGTGGAGGACGTCTGGCAGGAGCCCGACAACGGCATCTGGGAGATCCGCGGGCCGAAGCGGCACTTCACCCACTCGCGCGTGATGCTCTGGGCCGCCCTCGACTGCGCGGTGAAAGCCGTCGAGGAGTTCGGACTCGACGGGCCAGTGGATCGCTGGCGAGCGCTGCGCACGCAGGTGCACGACGAGATCGAGGCGAAGGGCTTCGATCACAAGCGCAACACCTACACCCAGTACTACGGCGGCACGGGTGTCGACGCCTCCCTGTTGCAGCTCGCACAGGTCGGATACCTCGCACCGGACGATCCGCGCATGCTCGGCACGGTTGCGGCAATCGAGGCCGAGTTGCTCGAAGGCGGCCTGCTGCTGCGCTACCGCACCGAATCCGGTGTGGACGGGCTGCCGGCCGGTGAGAACCCGTTCCTGGCCTGCTCGTTCTGGCTCGTCGAGCAGTACGCCCGCTCGGGTCGCGTACCGGACGCGACGGCACTCATGGACCGGCTGTGCGGCTTCGCGAACGACGTGGGTCTCATCAGCGAGGAGTACGACGTCGCGGCCGGCCGCCAGGCGGGCAACACGCCACAGGCGCTGACCCACCTCACCCTGGTGCGCGCCGCCGACGCCCTGGCCTGGGCCGCGCAGCGATAGCAGAGCGGCACCGGCAGCTACGCCGCCGGGAGTACGCCGAGTGTCGTCCCCGGGACGACGACAGCGCTGCACGGGCCGCACAGACTGGGAACATGACCCCCACCGTGCTGTCCATCCGAAATCTCACGAAGCACTACGGAAGCGGGGGCACCCGGTTCGACGCGCTCAAGGGCATCACGCTCGACATCCAGGAGGGTGAATCGATCGCGATCGTGGGCAAGAGCGGATCGGGCAAGTCGACTCTCATGCACATCCTCGCGCTGCTCGACGCGCCCTCGGGCGGCGAACTCTCCGTGGACGGCACGGATGCCGCCACTCTGAGGGGCAAGCGCCTCAACCTGCTGCGCAACCGCACTTTCGGATTCGTGTTCCAGCAGTTCTTCCTGACGCCGAACGCGACCGTGCTGGAGAACGTGATGCTGCCACTCAAGATCGCCCGCATCGGTTCGCGGCAACGCAAGCGCCGAGCGCTGGCCGCCCTCGAGCAGCTCGACCTCGCCGACAAAGCCCGCAACAGGGCCGTGAATCTCTCCGGAGGGCAGAAGCAGCGCGTGGTGATTGCCCGGGCGCTCGTGAACGACCCGCGCATCATCTTCGCCGACGAACCCACCGGCAACCTCGACAGCGCCACCGGCGCCACGGTCGAGGACATCCTGTTCAGCCTCAACAAGGAGCGCGGCATCACCCTGGTGATCGTCACCCACGACGACGACCTCGCGGCGCGCTGCGATCGTCGCATCTACCTGCGCGACGGGCTCATGGTCGATGCGGTCGATGTGCACGCCCCCGCAATGCATGTAACGAGCACAGCGGTGGTCGGCGCATGAGGGCCCTCGACATCCTGAAGACGGCGATCGGCAACAGCTTCCGCAGCCGCCTGCGCACCACCCTCACCGTGATCGCCATCTTCATTGGTGCATTCACCCTCACAATCACGAACGGCCTTGGCACCGGGATCAACCAGTACATCGACACCCAGGTTGCCGCGATCGGGGCTCCGGACGTGATGACCGTGACCAAGCCGGTTGTCGCAGCGGATGCCTCCACCGGCCCTGCGAAGTACGACCCCGAGGCCGCGTCCGAGGTCGGCTCCGGGCGCCCCGGTGGCGCGTCACTCGAGATGACCGATGCCGACATCGACACCATCGCAGCGATCGATGGGATCACATCCGTTGACAAGTCCGTGTCTGTGCGACCCGACTACATCGAGTGGAAGAGCGAGGGCAAGTACGTGCTCGGGCTCGGCCAGTTCGGCGCTGGCATCACGATCGACCTCGCCGCCGGAAAGCAGTTCACCGCAGATACCGACGCGCTGCAGGTCATCATCCCGACGACGTACGTCGAGACGATGGGCTTCTCGAGCAACTCCGCCGCAGTCGGACAGCAGGTGACCATCGGCATCACGGACGCCCTCAAACAGCAGACCACGGTCGAGGCGACTGTCGTGGGCGTGCAGAACCCGTCGTTGCTGGGCTCGAGCGCCACGGTCAACCCCGCGCTGAAAGACGCGCTGTACGCAGCCCAGAGCGTGGGCCTGCCCGCCTCCTCGACCACCCAGTACGGCAGCCTCATCGCGCACTTCGATGCGAAGGACTCGAAGGCGCAGGTCGACGCGATCAAGAAGCACCTGGTGGATGCCGGCTACGCGGGCACGACCGTCGCCGACCAGATCGGCACCTTCCAGACCGTGATCGACGGCATCATCCTGGTGCTCAACGCGTTCGCCATCATCGCGTTGCTCGCCGCTGGATTCGGCATCATCAATACCCTGCTGATGAGCGTGCAGGAACGCACCAGGGAGATCGGCCTGATGAAGGCCATGGGCATGAGCTCCGGCCGCATCTTCGGGCTGTTCAGTACCGAGGCGGTGTTCATCGGCTTCCTGGGGAGCGCAATCGGCTCGGGCGTGGCCATCCTGGTGGGGTCGGTGATCAGCCGGGTGCTCTCGAACGGATTGCTCAAGGACCTTGCCGGGTTGCGCATCCTGAGCTTCGACGCAACGTCAATCGCGACCGTTTTCCTGCTGGTGATGGGGATCGCGTTCGTCGCCTCGGTGCTGCCCGCCTCGCGTGCAGCGCGGCAGAGCCCGATCGATTCGCTGCGTTACGAGTAGGGGCGTGAGAGCGCTCCCGTAATGGGGGCGCTGGGGTTGCTTGACCGGTCTGTCTGTCACTGATAGCTTTTCATCGCTGACCGGTTTTGTCCGCCTTATGGGGGACCGACCGGGCTAACGATTCCGTACCCGACGGAGTCGGTTCCTACCCGAAAGGAACACCCAGCAAATGAATGCAGTGCTCCATGTTGCCGCGCCCGCGGCATCCGGAAACACCGGCCTACCCCTCGCCGTGACGATCGCGCTCGCCGTGACCGTGCTCGTGGCGATCGGCATGGCCATCGTCGGCCTGCGCCGTTCTTCGCGGCTGACGCTTGTCACAGGTGCGGCAGCTGCTGTCAGTGCCGTCGCAGTTCTCGCAGGCGCATTTCTCGTTGGTGGCTCGCTTACCCAGCCGCCAGCAGCAAACGCCACGGTCATTGGTACCCGCCAGGCCGCAGTCGCCCCGACCGACACGAAACTCGACGGCCTGCAGCTGCCCACCCTGGCGCTCGACTGAGGTCGTGTCTGCCCCCTCGACCATAATCGAGGGATGGGCCTGAACCGCGAGATAGCCGCTCTGCGACTCAGTGCGCAGCGCATCGCGGAGCCCGACTTCACCAGCGCGGGCGACGTCGTTCGCTGGATGTTCGCCATGCAGGCCCAGGACTTCCCCGGCGTCAAGTGGTCGGTCGGCCTGCGCTTCCCCGGGTCGACGGATGCCGCGGTCGAGCGCGCGATCGCCTCGCGTGAACTGGTGAGATCCTGGCCGATGCGCGGCACCCTGCACCTGATCGCCGGCGAGGATCTGGGCTGGACACTCGCCCTCACGGGTCCCCGCCTCGTACAGGGGACCACCACCCGCCGCGCGCAACTCGGCATCTCCAACGAGGATCTCGTGGTGGTGCGCTCAGTCGCGGAGCAGGCGCTTGCGGGCGGCACGCTGGAGCGCGGGGAGCTGCTCGCCGCCTTCGAGCGCGCCGGGCAACCGACCGGTGCCCAGCGCGGGTACCACCTGCTGCTGCACCTCGCGATCACGCGGGTGATCGTGTTCGGTCCGGTGGCGGGCAAGCAGCACACCTTCGCCCTGCTCGACGAGTGGGTGCCGAATGCGCGGGCCCTCGACCGGGAAGAGTCGCTCGGCGAGTTTGCCCTGCGCTACTTCACCAGCCATGGCCCGGCGACCGAACGGGACTTCGCCTGGTGGGCCTCACTCACGCTCACGGAGGCGCGCACAGCAATCGCGGTTGCCGGGGTGCGACTGGAGCGCAGGGAAATCGACGGGATCGTCTATCGGCTCGCGCACGGCCTCGAGCCGGCCCGCGATGCTGTGCACCTGCTTCCGGGGTTCGATGAGTTCCTGCTCGGCTACCAGGATCGCTCGGCGGCGCTGCCCCAGGAGTACGCGGATCGCATCGTGCCCGGCAACAACGGAGTGTTCCAGCCAACCATCGTCTCGAACGGACGCGTGGTCGGTACCTGGCGCCGCACCGAGAAGGCCAAGGCCGTGCTCGTGGAACCGCAGTCATTCGATGTGCCCACCAAGAAGACCACCGCGGGGGTTGCCAGCGCGGCAACTCGCTACGGGCGGTTCCTGCAGAAGCCCGTGAGCGTACCGGGCTAGTCGAGCATCGACTGGCACTGTTCGAAGCAGTGCGAGAATCTGCCCGTCTGGCCGGAGAGCTCGCGGCGAACCACCAACAACCGCCGCGCGGCGTCGTCGATCTGGGCTTCGGTGATGCGGCCCGCGGCCACGGCAGCGGCAATGTCGTTGACGAGCGCGCCCGGATCGGGGCTTCCCACGTACAACAGCATGGTGTTGCCTGCCGAGATTGCCTGGATCGCATTCTCCGACGGGTTTGCGTACTCCGGGCGTCCCGAGTTCTGCAGCATCGTCATGTCGTCGGTGATCGCGATACCGGTGAATCCGAGCTCGTCGCGCAGGATCTGGTGCCAGGTCGGCGAGAGCGTGGCCGGAACGGCGTCCACAGCATCGAATTGCAGGTGACCGAACATCACGACCTCCGCGCCGGCGGCGATGCCGGCCTCGAACGGCAGGGCATGGTTGGTGCGCCAGTCGTCGAGACTGATTCCCGTCTCGGGAATGCTCGAGTGGGAATCCCCCGGGGCGACCCCGTGCCCGGGGAAATGCTTGAGCGTGGTGAGCACCTGGCCACGCTCACCGGTGACTGCCGCGGCCACGCGGGGCGCGGCATCCGCTCCCGTTGCTCCCATGGAGCGGTCGTAGATGAAGGAGCTCGGATCGTCGGTGACGTCGGCGATCACGCCGAAGTTCAGCGAGACACCGTCGGCTTTCAACAGTGCACCGCGAGCCGCGAACGCCGCCTGTGCCGCCGACGGATCCTCGAAGCGCAGCTGCTCGGCGGAGTCCCACTCATCGCTGAGTAGCCGCCGAACCTCGCCGCCCTCCTGGTCCATGGCGACCAGGATGGGCAGGCCGGGGTCGGAGCTCAGATTTGCCGTGATCGCCGGTAGCTGGTCCTCGGGGTCGGGCACGTTGTCCCCCATCAGGATGAGTCCACCGACGTGCCAGGCGCTCGCGAAACCAGCGAGCGCCGCCGGATCCGTGCCAGACACGTGCAACATGAGCATGCTCTCGATCTTCTCGGTGAGCGTCATCACGCTGAGGCGGTCGTCGGCGTACTGCTGAATGGGGTCCACCGGTGGGCGTTCAGGCTTCTGCACTGCCGGCTGCACCAGGTTCTCCACGGGCGCGGCGGTGCATCCCGTGAGCACGACGGCGAGCATCACGCAGACTGCGGCAAAGCGGGCTGCCATGCGCTGATAGTACGCCGCGCCCAGCGAGCGCGCTGTTAGGGTCGAAACCGACTGCCAATCGCAAGGGGGATGGTGAACACCGCGACTCTTGCGACCCGGCGTTTCGTGGCTCACGCCCGGTTGTTCTCGACCATCGCGGCGGTGCTGGTCGTCATCACGATGCTCGTGACCGGCCTGTTCGCCTACCTGGCCCTCGCCGCAATCACCGGGGTGCGCGAGTCGCTCTCCGCGGCCACGGCGACGGATGCAGCGGTGCAGGCGCAGATCCGACTCGCGGCCGATCCGGCGGCCCAGATCGCGAAGGTGCACGACGTGCTGGGCGGGCTGCTCGGCGACCTGCCGGTGGACCTCAACCGCACCCTCCAGTCCGATCCGCTCGGTGCCACCCTCGCCGACGGCTCCGAGACCGAGCTGATCGTCGGGGCCGACCCAGAGCTCGAACAGCGCGCGACCCTCGAGAGCGGCAGCTGGCCGACGGCCGCAGCGACGCCCGTCGAGACGGCGATCCAGGCGGACGCGGCCACCCAGCTGCACCTGGCCGTGGGCGACACGGTCACGATCGGTGAGGACGAAACGGCCGTTGCACTCCTGATCGTCGGAACCTGGCTCGCGACCAGCCCTGGCGATCCGCACTGGTTCGGGGACTCGGCGGTTGCCAACGGGGCACGGGACTCCGCCTTCGGCCCCCTGATGATCGCCGAGGGCGATTTCGCGGGATTCTCCACGAAGCCGTTCGCGCGCTGGACAGTGATTCCCGACGCGGCGCGCATCACCGGTGCGGATGTCGAACCACTCGACCACGCCATCGGCTCGATGGATCGCGCCCTCCGTGCCGATCCGGAGTTCTCCGCGAGCGGCGTGATCTTCGGCGGCAATCTGCACGATCTGCTCGCGACGCTCGAGAGCGGATCGAATGCGGTGCGCGGCATCAGTCCGGTGCCCCTGGTGCTGGTGGGCGTGATCGGCGTGATGGCGATCGTTCAGCTCGCGCGCCTGCTCACTGTTGCGCGCGCCGCCGAGACGGCCCTCCTCCGCGCCCGCGGCACATCCCGGCGGCAGCTCACCGTGGCCGCAGCGCTCGAGGCTCTCGCGGTGTCTCTGCCCGCGTCGATCCTGGGTGGCGGCATCGGGTTGGCCGCAATCGCTCTGCTCGGCAGGTCAGCACCGCCCTGGGCCAGCGCCAGCCTCGTAGCCGCAATCGCCGTCGGTGTGACCGTGGTCGCGCTCACGGTGGTCGTGGCAGCGGATGCCGCCAGGCCCGCGAGCAGGGACGCGAGTGCGTCGAGCGGCCGAGCTCGCCGGGCCGCCGGTGTGGCTCCGGTGGTCTTCGCGGTCGTTGCGGCCGGCATCTCGCTCTGGCAGTTCCTGCTGTACGGTTCGCCCCTCATCACGAACGCGGCGGGCGAACAGCACGTCGATCCGATCGCGGTGCTCGCTCCCTCCCTGGGCCTCGTGGCCTGCAGCACCATCGGCCTTGTGGCGTTCCCGGCGATCGCCCGGCTGCTGGAGCGGCGTGCCATCCACTCGCGCCAGTTCGGTCGCACGCTCGCGGCCAGCCAGGTGGCGCGGCGGATCACCGTCTTCGCGGTGCCGGTGCTCCTCGTCTCGCTCGCGGTCGGCGGCACCACCGTCGCCGCCGCGTACGCCGAAACCTGGTCACGACTGAACGCCACGGCGGGCGAGGTGCGCACCGGCGGTGACGTGCAGGTGGCCCTGCAGGACAGGAATGCGGGAGGGTCCCGGGCGGTCGTGACGGCCTCCCCCTATCTCGACGTGGACTGGGTGTCCGCGGCGACCCCCGTGCTCGTCGCCGACGTCGCCCAGGATGACAAGCCGGGCACCCTGGTGGGCATCCACGCCGATTCGCTCGGCACGATCGTGGGCGATCTCGACGGATCTCTAAACCCGGCGGCAGTGGCCGCGCTCCTCTCCGGCACTCCGGCCGGCCTCACCCTGCCTGCCGGCACCACCGAGCTCGTGGTCGACTCTGCGGCCACGCTCGTCCACGGGGGCGCCACGCCTGCCGAGGTTCGGCTGTGGCTGTTGGATGACCAGGGCGCACTGGTCGGCGCGGCGGTGGACGCGACCGATGGCACGGCACCGGTTCCGCCCGGGGTCGAACCCTGGACCGTGGTGGCCGTCGACGCGACTCTGCGGTTGGCCCCGCTCACCCCGGTCGACTTCACGGTCACGGGGATCGTTGCGCGGGCGGCATCCGGTGACGTCCCGCTCGATCTCGCCAGCGTGGAGGATTGGGATGCCCAACCGCTCGCCTTCCCCGACTCTGCCGACCAGGTGACCGCGACGGGCACCGACCTGGCGTTCGAGGCGACGGCCACTGGGCCGGGTCAGTCGCCGGCCGTGCGGTTCATGCCCTCCCAGGGCGACGCACCCGAGGCCGTGCCGGCGGTTGTTACCCCGGCTCTGGCCAACCAGTTCGGCCTGCACACCGGCGACAGCGTCTCCCTGCAGTTCGCGGGCTCTGGGCTCGAGGTCGCCGCGACTGTCGTGGGCACCACCACGGTCATCCCGGGGTCGCCGACCGCGGCGGCAGCCCTGGTAGACCTCGGCCTGGCTTCCGACCAGTTGCTGCGCACCTCGAACGCGATCCCCGCACCCAACCGGGTGTGGATTGCCACGACAACCCCCGCTCCGGTTGCCGCTGCGATCACCGGGAGCTCTCCCTCAGACGTACGGGTAACGACGAGCGAGAGTGGATCGGCGGCTGCGCTGCTCGGATCTGCGGTCACCGCCCTGTGGGTGGGTGCGATCGGGGCGCTCGCCCTCGCCGCCGTCGCCGTCTCGGCCATTCTTGCCTCGCTCGTGACCGCGCGCCTCGGCGAGGTGACGGTACTGCGCGTGCTCGGCATGACGGTGCGCCAGCAGTCGTCCAGCCGGCGAGCCGAGCTGTTCTGGGTGACTGCGTACGCGGTGGTGGTCGGGTTGATCTCCGGCCTCGCCGTGTCGGTGGTCGTCGTTCCCGACCTCGCCCGATCGGCTGTGCTCGGCGCGACCGCCCTGCTCCCCGCGCCGCTCCGGTTCGCACTGGTGCCGTTTGTTGCTGCCCTGGTCGCCTTCGCCGCCACCGTCTCGCTGGTCGGCGTCGTCTACGCGCGCCGCGTGGCAACGCAGGCCGGCACCGCTCGCCCGAAGGACGACGTCCAGTGACGCGGCGATCGCGCCTCAGCAGCGCCGCACTCGCGTGGCGCCAATTCGAGGCGAGCAAGGGACCATCGATCGCCCTCGCGGTGATCGTGCTCCTGCTGGTCGCGGTGACGGCATCCGCCCCGCGCGCACTCACACTGCTCTACTCGGCTGAACTCACGCACGAGGTCGGTGGGCTGCCCAGCACCACCAGGGACCTGCGCGGCGAGACGGCCTGCCCGCCCATCACCGGCGACGGAGCGAGTGACCTCGACCCCGAACTTGCGGCAATCTACGGGGCGATGGACGGTCAACTCAGTCACCTGCGGGCCAGCCTCCCCCAGCCGCTGCGCTCGCTCGTCGGCGAGCCCCGCTACCTGTCCACCTCCGGACGGGCCACGGCCACCGATCCCGCACCCGCCCGAGACGCCCCTCTCGGGCAGCTGGTGCTCGCCGCTGATCCCCGCGTGGCTGACTCGGTGCGCGTGGTCGAGGGCGCGGCGCCCGCCCCCTTCACGGGCGCGTTCTTCGACTTCAAAACCGGGGAACACACGACCGAGGCAGCACAGGTGATGCTCTCGACAACATCGGCGAAGCGGATGGACTGGCAAGTCGGCGAGACGAGATCCATCCGGTTCGACAACGCCTTCGAGTTCCCGGTGCTGCTCTCCGGCACCTTCGAGGCCGCCGACCCGGACTCGGACTACTGGAAGCTCAACCCGTCGATCCTCGACCCACTGGTCTTCGACGACGGCAACTCGACCCCGATCATCACCGGTACCGGCTACCTGGATCCCCGCTCAGTCGCGATCCTTACCGATTACAACATCGCCCACCACACGGCCATCTGGCTCCCTTTCGATGTCGAGGGCATGACTATTGATCAGGCCGTGGTGGTGAGCCAGCAACTGCGCAAACTCGCCAACACCGGCACGACGATTGGAGCGCAGTCCGCGCAGCATTGCATTGCCACACTCACCCTGCACTCGGAGGCCACCCCGGTCATCGATCGGGTCGTGGCCAGGGTCTCGTCGACGAACGCAGTGCTGGCGCTCGCGACCGCCGGTCCTCTTGGTGCAAGTCTCGCGGTGCTCGCCCTCGGGGCGCGGCTCATCACCCAGCGTCGCAAAGCCGGGCTGGCTCTGGCCGCCGCGCGTGGGGCATCCGGCCGGCAACTGCGCGGCATCGGCGCCATCGAGGGCCTCGTCATCGGGGTGCCCGCGGCCATGCTCGGGGTGGCCGCGAGCGTGCTCATCCCGGCCCCGTTCGACCCCGTGAGCCTGCTCATTCCAGCGCTGGTCACCCTCACCCCCGCCGTGCTCCTCGCCGGCACCTCCCCGGGCCGACGGCTGGTTGCCTCGCGCACCGACCTCGGCGGGCCGACCGGATGGCGCTACCGCTGGATCCTGGAGGTGGTGGTCGTCGCGCTCGCGGCCCTGTCCGTGTTCCTGCTGCTGCAGCGCGGACTCACCGTGCCCGACGGATCCGCTGCGGGCGACCCGCTGCTCGCGGCCGCACCGGTGTTGCTCGCCCTCGCGACCTGCGTGCTCGTGCTGCGGGTGTATCCGCTGGTGCTCTCGGCGTTGACGCAGGCGATGCGCAGGCGACGTGGGCTCACCGGCTTCCTCGGCAGCATCCGCTCGGTGCGCGAACCGGCGGCGGGCCTCGCACCGATCCTCGCGCTTGTGGTCGGTGTCTCGGTTGCGACGTTCTCCGTGATCATGTTCGCGACGCTGAACAGCGGCGTCGATGCCGCGGGCAACGCACGCGTCGGCGCAGACCTCCAGCTCACCGGAACGTCGTTCACCGATGCCCAGCGGCGCGAGATCGCTGCACTCGACGGAGTGCGCACGGTCGCCGCGATCGATGACGACGGTTCCGTACCGCTGCGCAACGACAAGGTGCGCGAGTCGGTGCGGCTGATCGTCGTGGACTTCGCGGCTCTGCGGCAACTCCGGCCCGAGTTGCCGGCCGGCCTGGACACGAAGAAGAACGGTGCCATTCCGGTTGTCGTCTCGGGTGACCTCGCGGTCGCATGGGCCAGCTCCAAGGAATTGACCATTGCCGCCGCTCCGCTCAGCGTGGTCGCCAGCGCCGACCCAACGACCGGTCTCGTGGCCGATTCCGGCTGGGTCATGGTCGACAAGGCCTTCTCGAGCGAGATCGCGGCTGTCGACTTCCGCCCGCGGCTGCTGCTTGTGGGGCTGGATCCCGGCGCCAGTGCGTCGACCGTCGTCACCGGGGCCACCAGCATCGGCGGCAGCGGCACGACCTCCCGCACGCCCGCCGACGAGATCGCCGAGATCAGGGACACCCCCACCGTCACTGGCCTGCAGGTGGCGCTGCTGATCGCCACCCTTCTGGTCGGTCTGTTGTGCGCGATCGCCGTGATACTCACCTCCGTGGTGAACGCGCCCGCCCGCGAACGACTGCTCGCCCTGATCGAAACGCTCGGGATGTCCGCGCGGCAGGCGCGAAGCCTCGCCACCTGGGAGCTGGCCCCGATCGCCGCGGTATCCCTCGTGGCCGGGCTCGTGCTCGGCCTGGCGCTGCCCTTCATCGTGCTCGGCAGCGTGGACCTCCGCCCGTTCACTACTGGTGCCGCCCAGCCGGCGATCGACATTCCGGTGCTCGCGATCCTCGCGGTCGCAGTCGGTTTCGCGGTCGTCGTCGCGGCTGCGGTCGCCATCGCGGTCGCCTTCGCTCGTCGCGTGAACCCGGCCCAGACCCTCAGAATGGGAGAGG
>JBDUEC010000051.1:0-12115 GCA_040002655.1 Rhodoglobus sp.
GAGAACATCTTCCTCAACAACGAGGTGAAGTCGCGCGCCGGCCTGATCGACTGGAACAAGACCAACAGCGAGGCGGCCAAGCTGCTCGCGCGGGTCGGACTCAACGAGAACCCGACCACGAAGATCCTCAACATCGGCGTCGGCAAGCAGCAGCTTGTGGAGATCGCCAAGGCGCTCTCGAAGCGTGTGAAGCTCCTCATCCTGGACGAGCCAACGGCCGCCCTCAATGACGAAGACTCCGATCATCTGCTCGACCTGATCCAGCACCTCAAGGAGCAGGGGATCACGTCGATCATCATCAGCCACAAGCTCAACGAGATCAAGAAGATCGCGGATTCCGTGACCGTGCTGCGGGACGGCAAGACCATCGAGACCATCCTCAAGACCGAAGTGACCGAAGAGCGGATCATCAAGGACATGGTCGGCCGAGACCTCGAGCACCGCTACCCGGACCACACGCCGCACATCGGCGAGGAGATTCTTCGGGTCGAGAACTGGACGGCGCACCACCCGCAGGACCAGACCCGGGTCGTGGTCGACAAGGTGAACATCAGCGTGCGCAAGGGCGAGATCGTTGGCATCGCGGGACTCATGGGAGCCGGCCGCACCGAGTTCGCGATGAGCCTGTTCGGGCGCACCTACGGCAGCAGGATTTCCGGCAAGGTCTTCAAGAACGGCAAGGAGATCCAGACCAGGAGCGTTGCCGAGGCGATCCAGAATGGCATCGCGTATGCCACGGAAGACCGCAAGACCTACGGGCTCAACCTGATCGAGGACATCAAGCGCAACATCTCGATGGCCTCTCTCGACAAGCTCTCCAGCCTCGGCCTTGTGAACGACGGCGAAGAATACAAGGTCGCGAACCAATACCGCGACTCGATGAATATCAAGGCGCCGAGCGTGCTCTCGAAGACCGGCAAGCTCTCCGGTGGCAACCAGCAGAAGGTCGTCCTGTCGAAGTGGATCTACTCCGACCCGGACGTGCTGATCCTCGACGAGCCGACCCGCGGCATCGACGTGGGTGCGAAGTACGAGATCTACACGATCATCAACAAGCTCGCCGCAGAGGGCAAGGGCATCATCGTGATCTCGTCCGAGCTCACCGAGCTCCTGGGCATCTGCGACCGCATCTACGCCCTCTCCGAGGGACGCATCACCGGGGAGCTTCCGATCAAGGATGCGAACCCCGAATCCCTCATCAAACTCATGACCATGGAAACGCCTCGCTAGCCCGCGCTCGCGAACTGACAAGGAGCTCATCCAATGCCTGAAACCAACCTCCCGCAGGCGGAACTTCCGCGGCCAAGCACGTCACGCGCCGGCTCTGCAATCAGCCACGTCGTCTCCGACCTGGGCAAGAACGGCATCTTTCTCGCCCTGATTGCCGTCGTGGTGCTGTTCTCGATCCTCACCAACGGGATTCTGCTGCGGCCCCAGAACATCTCCAACCTGATCGTGCAGAACGGCTACATTCTGATCCTCGCGATCGGCATGGTCATGGTGATCGTCGCGGGGCACATCGACCTCTCGGTCGGCTCGGTGGCGGCCTTCATCGGGGCGGTGTCCGGCGTGTTCGCCGTGAAGCTGGAGTACCCGTGGTGGCTGGCCATCATCCTGTCGCTCGTGATCGGGGCGCTGGTGGGCGCCTGGCAGGGCTTCTGGATCGCCTACGTGGGTATACCCGCCTTCATCGTGACGCTCGCAGGCATGCTGATCTTCCGCGGCCTCGCGCTCGTCGTGCTCGGCAACGCCAACATCGGTTCGTTCCCGGCTGAGTACCGCGCCATCGGCAACGGCTTTCTCACGAACCTTCTGGGAGAATTCAAACCAGACCCGGTGACACTGGGGGTGGGCGCACTCGCGGTCATCGGGCTGATCGTGCAGCAGGTGCGTACCCGACGGGGTCGCCAGAGCTACGGCCAGGAGGTCGAGCCGATCGCCTGGTTCGTCGGCAAGCTCGTGCTTGTGACTGTCGGCGTCGGTGCCTTTGCCTACGCGCTTGCCAGCTTCAAGGGCATCCCGGTGACCCTCATCGTGCTCGCGGTGCTCGTGCTGATCTACGGCACCGTCACCAACCGCAGCGTCTTCGGCCGACACATCTACGCGATTGGTGGCAACCGGCACGCGGCGGAGTTGAGCGGCATCAAGACCAAGCGCGTCGACTTCTGGCTGTTCGTGAACATGGGAGTGCTGGCGGCGCTCGCCGGCCTCGTCTTCACTGCGCGACTCAACCTGGCCGGCCCGAAGGCCGGTACCGGATTCGAACTCGAGGCGATCTCCGCTGCCTTCATCGGTGGTGCCGCGGTGCAGGGTGGCGTCGGAACCATCGGCGGCGCCATCATCGGTGGTCTCATCATCGGTGTGCTCAACAACGGCATGTCGATCCTCGGCATCGGCATTGAGTGGCAGCAGGCCGTCAAGGGCCTCGTGTTGCTGTTCGCGGTCGCGTTCGACGTCTACAACAAGCGCAGGGCCGGCGGGCGCTAGACCCCCGATCCACGACAGGCACCCGACGCGCGAATATCGCGCGTCGGGTGCCTGTGTCGTTGTGGGGGTGCGCTCGTGGCCGCCCCCATCGAGGCCCCGTGAGTGGCTCCGGCGGCGGGCGGGGAACGCCCGCACGGATGGCCGGCGGTCGTCGGCGCCAGACGGTCGTCACATCCGCTTCGAAAGATGAAAAGTTGGGATGTTATCCCTCACATTCGAGCGCGACTTGAAACTCCGCAACGCCGACTCCAGTGTTTTGCTGAAAACCGCGTGTGGACGTTACCTGATCGTTACCGAAAGACGATTGTCAAGACCCCGAATGTGAAGGCTAACATTGGCACTGCCGCCCGATGAAGTGCGCGGGCGACACGAGAGACAGCAGCAGCTCGGCGATCGCCGAGCCCCAGACAAGGAGGTTTAGGGAATGAACAAATTTCTGAGCGGCATCGCGGTAGTCGGTGTCCTCGCCCTGGCGCTGACCGGCTGTGCGCCGGCAGCCGGTGGTGGCGATACCGCCGGTGGCGACAAGATCATCACGGTCGGCTTCGCGCAGACCGGATCTGAGAGCGGATGGCGCGCGGCGAACACCGAGTCGATGAAGACGGCCTTCTCCGAGGCGAATGGCTTCAAGCTCATCTTCAACGCGGCAGACAACAAGCCGGAGAACCAGATCGCCGCCGTCCACAGCTTCATCAACCAGGGCGTCGACGCGATCGTCATCGCCGCGGTTGTGACCACGGGCTGGGACGACGTTCTGCAGGAGGCCAAGGATGCCAACATCCCGGTGATCCTCGAGGACCGCACGATCGACGCCGACCCGAGTCTCTACGCCAGCTGGATCGGCGATGACTTCGAGAAGGAGGGCGAGACCGCAGGAGCATGGGCGGCCAAGACCTTCACGTCGCCGACGAACATGGTCGTGCTCGAGGGGACGACGGGTTCGTCGCCGGCCATCGACCGCGCCACCGGCTTCAGCAAGTCCATCGCTGGCGGAACCATCACGACGCTGGACTCGCAGACCGGTAACTTCACCAGGGCCGACGGCAAGACGGTCATGGAGGGGTTCCTGCAGAAGTACGGCAAGACGATCAACCTGCTGTTCGCGCAGAACGATGACATGGGCCTCGGCGCCCTGGATGCCATCAAGGCCGCCGGGCTCGTTCCCGGCAAGGACATCCAGATCGTTTCGATCGACGCGACCAAGGACGGCATGACCGCCCTGTCGAACGGTGAGTTCAACTACATCGTGGAGTGCAACCCGCTGCTCGGCGACCAGGTTGCTCAGGTCGTGAAGGATGTCGTCGCAGGCAAGACCGTCGACAAGGCGTACACCGCCAAGGACGGCGAGTTCGACCAGGCAGCGGCCACCGCGGCGCTTCCTACCCGTAAGTACTAGCAGTACCGCGGCACCCGAAGCCGCACACCGGCGGGGCGACCTCCAAGTCGCCCCGCCGGTTCTCCTGTTCATCCGACGGCCGACCGTCATTCGAGTAGAGAAGAACCTGATCGTGGTCGACAACAACGTGGTCGTCGAAATGCGTGACATTTCGATCGAATTCCCCGGAGTCAAGGCGCTCGATGGCGTCGACTTCACCCTTCGCAGCGGAGAGATCCACTCGCTCCTCGGGGAGAACGGCGCCGGCAAGTCGACGCTGATCAAGGCGCTCACCGGCGTCTACCCGATTGACTCCGGAACGATCAACGTCGCCGGGGCACATCGCACCTTCACCGGCACCGCCGACGCGCAGGCCGCGGGCGTGGCGACCGTGTACCAGGAAGTCAACCTGCTCGCCAACCTCAGTGTCGGCGAGAACGTGATGCTCGGCAACGAGGCCCGCGGGCCGCTGGGCATCAACTGGAAGAAGACCCACGAGCGCGCCAGCACCTACCTCGCCGAGCTGGGGCTCGACATCGACCCCCGGTCCCCCCTGGCCAGCCACTCGCTCGCGGTGCAGCAGCTGGTGGCGATCAGCCGCGCCGTCGTCGTTGACTGCCGGCTGCTCGTGCTCGACGAACCGACATCCAGCCTTGACCGCTCCGAGGTGGAGCAGCTGTTCGCAGTCATGCGCCGCCTGCGCGAACGAGGGGTCGCCATCCTGTTCGTCTCGCACTTCCTCGACCAGGTCTACGAGATCTCCGACCGCATGACCATCCTGCGCAACGGCAAGCTCGAGGGCGAGTACGCGGTCGACGCACTGGACCGGCAGCAGCTCATCGCGAAGATGCTCGGCCGCGAACTCGCCGAACTCGACTCGATCGGTCGCGCAGCCTCGCGCACGGTCGACCGCAGCGGTGCGCCGATCCTGAGCGTGCTCGGCCTCGGACGCAAGGGCAGCATCGAACCCATCGACCTGGATGTCTACGACGGCGAGGTCGTCGGGCTCGCGGGCCTGCTCGGGTCGGGGCGCACCGAACTCGCGCGCCTCATCTACGGAGCGGACCGCGCCGACCACGGCACCACTACCGTGCGCGGCGTGTCTGCGCACCTGACCTCGCCACGTCACGCGGTGGACAAGCGGATCGCGTTCTCCTCGGAGGATCGTCGCGCAGAGGGCATCATCGGTGATCTCACCGTGGCCGAGAACATCGTGCTGGGCGTGCAGGCCAAGCGCGGATGGCTCCGCCGGGTCGGTACCGCGCAGCAGGACGCACTCACCGAGCAGTACATCGCGTCTCTCGGCATCCGCCCGAACAACCCGAACGCCCTGGTGCGCAACCTGTCCGGCGGCAACCAGCAGAAGGTTCTGTTGGCGCGCTGGCTCGCGACCGCGCCGCAGTTACTCATCCTCGACGAGCCGACGAGGGGTATCGACATCGGGGCGAAGGCCGAGATCCAGCGGCTCGTTGCCGACCTCGCCGAGAAGGGGCTGGGCGTGATCTTCATCTCATCCGAGCTGGACGAGGTACTGCGGCTGTCGCAGAGAATCGTGGTGCTGCGGGATCGTCGCAAGATTGGCGAGCTCGAAAACACCGCTGAGACCGGAGTTGATGACATAGTCGCACTGATCGCCAAGGAGGGCGCAGCATGACGAAACTGAAGAACGCGCTGAAGAACCGGATCATGTGGCCGATCGGCGCGCTGGTCGCTCTCATCGCAATCAACTTCATCTCGCGCCCGAGCTTCCTGAGCATCACCGTGCAGAACGGCCAGTTCTACGGGTCGCTCATCGACATCCTGCGCAACAGCGCGCCGCTCATGCTGGTGGCCCTCGGCATGTGCCTGGTGATCGGCACCCGTGGCATCGACCTCTCGGTGGGAGCCCAGATGGCGATCTCCGGTGCGGTCGCCCTCACGATCATCGCCGACTCGCCAGCGCCCGACAGCCTCGGCACCGTGATGGTCGCCATCCTCGCTGGCGTGGCACTGACCCTGGTGTTCGGGCTCTGGAACGGGTTTCTCGTTTCCGTCGTCGGCATCCAGCCGATCATCGCCACGCTGGTGCTGATGCTCGCCGGTCGCGGCATCGCGCTGCTGATCACCGGCGGATTCATCACCACGATCAACAGCACGCCCTACAAGGCGATCGCCGGTGGCAACGTGCTCGGCTTCCCGTTCGAGTTCTTCGTGTCGCTCGCCGCGATCGTGATCGTGAGCCTCGTCGTGCGCCGAACCGCACTCGGCGTGCTCACCGAGGCGGTCGGCATCAACCCGGCTGCGAGCCGTCTCGCTGGCGTGCGCTCCCGCGGGATCGTGTGGAGCCTCTACGGGCTGAGCGGGCTTCTCGCGGGCGTGGCCGGCATCCTCTACAGCTCGAACATCATGGCCGCAGACGCGAACGCGGCCGGGGTGAACATCGAACTGGATGCGATCCTCGCGGTCGTGCTCGGCGGCACCTCCCTGGCCGGTGGCAAGTTCACCCTCGCGGGCACAGTCGTTGGCGTGTTCACGATCCAGACCCTCACCTCCACCATCACCTTCCTGGGTGTGCCCCCGGCGGTGACCCCGGTCTTCAAGGCGATCGTGGTGATCATCGTCTGCCTCTCCCAGGCGCCGCGCGTGCGGGCCTGGCTGAGCCAACTGCGTCCACCGACCCGGCGCCCCGTGCTGCCGACCACTTCCACGCCGATCGAGCGGAGCGCAGCGTGAACGCCACCCCAGTAGTCGAAGTCTCGCGACCGGTTGTGCCCGGCTGGCGTCGCGCGATCGCATCGAAGGTTTCCTGGATGCCGGTGCTCGCCGCCGTGCTCCTGCTGATCCTCATGTTCGTGGCGGGCCAGCTGTACTTCGGTCGGTTCGTCACCCCCGGCGTGCTCTCCTCGCTCCTCGTGGACAACGCCTACCTCGTCGTGCTCGCCGCCGGAATGACGTTCGTGATCATCTCCGGCGGTATCGACCTCTCGGTGGGCGCGGTCATGGCGTTCACGGGAGTGCTCGCCGCGAGCCTGCTGTCCAGTGGGGTGCCCACGCCGATCGTGATCCCGGCGATGGTGGTGACCGGCGGACTGTTCGGCGTGCTCATCGGCGTGCTCGTGCAGTACTTCAACGTGCAACCGTTCATCGCATCCCTGGTCGGCATGTTCCTGGCGCGCGGCCTCTGCTACGTGCTGGCTCCGCGTGCGATCAAGGTCACCGATGTCGGAGTGCTCGGACTGCAGTCGACCAAGATCGGCGGTGGCGGCTGGTACATCACGGCCACGGTCATCATCGCGCTTGCCGTCGTGGTCGTCGCCGCCTGGGTGCTCGGCTACACGCGCTTCGGCCGCACCGTCTACGCGGTGGGTGGCAACGAGCAGTCGGCCAGGCTCATGGGCCTGCAGGTCGCGCGCACTCGCGTGCTCGTCTACGTGATCAGCGGCGCGTGCGCCGGTATCGCAGGGCTGCTGTTCACGGCATACACGGCGGCGGGCTACAGCCTCAACGGCATCGGCTCAGAGCTCGACACGATCGCAGCGGTTGTGATCGGTGGAACGCTGCTCACCGGTGGCAGCGGCTACCTGGTCGGCTCGCTGGTCGGGGTGTTGGTGTACGGCGTGATCAAGACCGCGATCAGCTTCATGGGAGTCGACCAGTCCTGGACCCGCATCACGATCGGCATCCTGCTGCTGGCCTTCGTGGTCGTGCAGCGCGTGATTGTGGCGAGGGCGAACCGGCGCTGAAACTGCCCAGCCGCCGCTAGGCTCACTAGCGCGGAACGGTCGAGCGAGGAGCGTGGACGGCAATGGATGTTGCCCCGGTCATCGAGGTCGTCGATGCCCGTCTGCGCTTCGCCGGTGACACCGCCCTGGACGGCGTGGACTTCCGCATGTTCGCGGGCGAGGTCCACTCCCTCATGGGGGAGAACGGCGCCGGCAAGTCCACGCTGATCAAGGCAATGACCGGCGCACTGCGGCTGGACTCCGGAACGCTCCGGCTTGAGGGTGCGGTCGTCTCGTTCCCCACGCCCGCCGCGGCCCAGCGCGCCGGAATCAGCACGGTCTACCAGGAGATCGACCTGCTTCCGAACCTGTCGGTCGCCGAGAACATCATGCTGGGACGCGAGCCTCGGCGGTTCGGGTTCATCGACTGGAAGCGGATGCGCAGCTCCGCAGCGAGTGCGCTGGCCAGCCTCGGGATCGAGATCGATCCGGCCTCGCCGCTGGGGAGTCATCCGCTCGCCGTGCAGCAACTGGTGGCGATAGCGCGCGCGGTGTCGACGGAACTCAGGGTGCTCGTGCTGGACGAGCCGACCTCGAGCCTCGACCAGGACGAGGTTGCCGAGCTGTTCCGGGTGATCCGTGAGCTGAAGGCCAGGGGCGTCGCCATCCTGTTCATCTCGCACTTCCTCGAGCAGGTTTACGAGATCTGCGATCGGGTGACCGTGCTGCGCAACGGCGAGCTGATCGGGGAATACCTGACGACAGAGCTCTTGCGGATCGACCTCGTGCAGAAGATGCTCGGGCGCGAAGCAGTCGAGCTCGACGTGCTCGACGCACGCAACGTCGGCGGGGCTGACCTCGGTGAGCAGCAACCGATCGTGTCTGCGCGCGGCATCGGCCGCCAGAAGGGGCTTCTGCCGACCGACCTCGACGTCTACGAGGGGGAGGTGCTCGGGCTGGCCGGCCTGCTCGGCTCCGGTCGCACGGAACTGGCCAGACTGCTCTCGGGGATCGATCGGCCGGACTCGGGGGAGATCACCGTCGACGGCGTGGTGAAGCACTTCCGCGAACCGCGGCGGGCGCTTCGAGCCGGAATCGCTTATGCCTCAGAGAACCGCAAGACCGAGGGCATCATCGCCGAGCTGTCTGTACGGGACAACATCAGTCTGGCGCTCCAGGCCGAGCGCGGCTGGCTGCGCCGCATCGGGCGTGCCCGGCAGGACGAGCTCAGCGCCAGCTGGATCGAGGCGCTCGACATCCGCCCGGCCGACCCCGAGCGGCTGGCCGGGCTGCTCTCCGGCGGCAACCAGCAGAAGGTCATGCTGGCTCGGCTGCTTGCCCTCGCGCCCCGGCTCATCGTGCTGGACGAACCAACCCGTGGCATCGATGTCGGCGCCAAGGTCGAGATCCAGCGCCTGATCGCCGACCTCGCCGGCACGGGCATGTCGGTGATCTTCATCTCGGCAGAGCTCGAGGAGGTGTTGCGGGTCGGGCACCGCATTCTGGTGCTTCGCGATCGCGAGGTCGTTGCGCGCCTGGACCCGGACACGGTGACCATTGAGATGCTGCTCGCGATCGTCGCCAAAGCGGACGGTGACGAGTGAACCGGCGTCACCATGAGTAGCGCCGACCGGCCGGCGCGAGTGGCGAACATCTTCGATGTTGCGCGGCTCGCTGGCGTGTCACACCAGACAGTGTCGAGGGTGCTCAACGACATCCCGAGTGTTCGACCGGCGACCCGGTTGCGCGTCGAACAGGCGATCACCCAGCTGCGCTACAGCCCGTCACCGGCCGCTCGTGCGCTGGTGACCAGACGCACCAGGATGATCGGGTTGATCGCGCCGAGCACGGCAGACTTCGGTCCCTCGTCCATTGCGCTGCGCTTCACTGCTGCGGCCCGCGATGCGCGCTACGGCGTGGTCACGGTGACCTCGGTGAACGCCGACGCCAGCTCCATCCACACCTTCGTCGAGTCGTTGCTGAGCCAGCGAGTGGAGGCGATCGTGTTGATCGTGACGGATGTCGCGGTGCTTGGCGCGGTGCGCGGGCTCGGGGTCGGGGTGCCCGTAATCGCTGTGGCGGCCGGTCCGCGCCGGGGCCATCTGGCCGCGTCCATCGACCAGTACCGCGGCGCCCGATCGGCCGTGCGGCACCTCATCGAGCTGGGGCATCGCAACATCGCCCACCTGTCGGGGCCTGCGGCCGCTCCCGACGCGATCGAGCGCCTGCGTGGCTGGCGTGACGAGCTCGCAGAGGCCAGGCTTGTGGCCCAGGAACCGGGTCACGGGGACTGGTCGGCCGCGAGTGGTTACCGCTTCGGCGAGCAGCTGGCAACGGAGCGGGATGCCACGGCCGTGTTCGCGGGGAATGACCAGATGGCCCTTGGCCTGGTGTCCGCCCTCGGCGCGCGCGGGCTCTCCGTGCCCGGGGACATCAGTGTGGTTGGCTTCGATGATGTGCCGGAGGCGGCCTACTTCGTGCCGCCGCTCACCACGGTCAGCCAGGACTTCGCGGCCCTCGGCGCGCTCACGATGCAGCGCGTGCTGATCGCACTCGAGGAGCCGGACAACGTGGGGGAGTCGACTCCGATCCCCACCCGGCTGATTGTGCGCGCGTCGACGGCAACGCCCGCAGCGCGTTAGCGAGCGGCGTACTGTGCGCGGATGACCGGCCGGTAGTCCACGGCCAGCTCGCCGGTAAGGGCAACGGGCCACTCCGGCCGACTGCCGGTGAGGGCCCACCCGGCTTGTACGGCCGCGCCCATGGCGACGTACTCGCCCGGCTCGGGAACGACGACGGGCGCCTCGAACACCTGCGCGGCGATCGCACTCACGGCCGGATTCTGCGCGGCGCCGCCGATGAGCAGGATGCGGGCGGCGTCCACTCCGAGGCCGGTCAGGGCGTCGAGACCGTCGGCGAGACCGCACAACATGCCCTCGATAGCAGCGCGCGCGATGGTGGCCCTGGTGGTGCTCGCGAGGGTCAGGCCGAACAGGGTGGCGGTGGCATCCGGCAGGTTGGGGGTGCGTTCGCCCTCGAAGTACGGCTGCAGCACGGCGCCCCCACTGCCGGGTTCTGCCGAGAGGGCGAGGCGGCCGAGCTCGGCGTGGTCGACGCCGAGCAGTGCGGCGATCGCGTCGAGCACGCGCGCCGCGTTCAGGGTGGCGACCAGCGGCAGGTAGCCGCCCGCGGCATCCGCGAAGCCCGCGACCGTGCCGCTGCCATCGCGCACCGGGGCGGCGGTGACCGCGAAGACCGTGCCGCTGGTTCCGATCGATACGACGACGTCACCCGCTGTGGCACCGAGGCCGAGGGCCGCACCCGCGTTATCGCCGGCGCCCACCCCCACGACCGCGCCGCCGGGCAGGGTTCCGGCAGAGTCGCCGGGGCCGAACACCCGCGGCAGGATCGCGTCATGGCCGAGCGCCGCAACCAGCAGCTCGCGGTCGTACTCGCCGGTTGCCGGATCGAAGTAGCTCGTGCCACTCGCGTCGGAGCGGTCGGTCGTGAGCTCGTCCAGGGCCGGGTTGCCCGGTCCGAATCCACGCAGGCGCCAGGTGAGCCAGTCGTGCGGAAGAGCAACGGCCGCCACCTTCGACGCGTTCTCGGGCTCGGCATCCGCCAGCCAGCGCAGTTTGGTGAGGGTGAACGATGCGACGGGCACAGACCCGGTGCGGCGCGCGAACTCGTCGGCTCCGAACTGCTCAGTCAGGTCTACGGCGGCGCCGGCCGAGCGGGTGTCGTTCCAGAGCAGGGCGGGGCGGATGACGCGCCCATCCGCATCGAGTACGACCATGCCGTGCTGCTGCCCGCCGACGGAGATGGCGGCCACGTCGTCGAGCCCGCCGGCGTCAGCCAGGGCGGACTCGAGCGCCACCCACCACGCCTCAGGGTCGACTTCGGTCCCGTCCGGATGCGTGGCGCGCCCGGTGCGCACCACGGCACCGGTAGCCAGGTCGCGGATCACGACTTTGCAGCTCTGGGTCGACGAGTCGACTCCAGCGACGAGGGTCATGCCTGGCGGCTAGCCGCGCGCGCCGAGCAGGTGCTCGGTGGCGAGCTGCTGCAGGCGCACGAAACCGAAGCCCTTGGCGTTGAAGTACGACGCGGAGTCGAAGTCTTCGAAGGCCGTGCGGTCGGCGAGCAGGTCATCGTAGGTCTCGCCGGCGGCCAGGGTCGGCGTTGCCAGTTCGGGCACGCGAGACGCGGCCAGGGCTTCCTGTACCTCGGGGTCCGCGCGGAAGGCCGCGGCGCGCTCCTTGAGCATCAGATAGTTGGCCATGTTCGCCTTGGCGGAGTCCCACACGCCGGTCTCGTCCTCGGTGCGACTCGGCTTGTAGTCGAAGTGGCGCGGGCCGTCGTAGGTCGGGCCTCCGCCGGGGCCGCCGTTCTCGAGCAGGTCGACGAGGGCGAACGCGTTGTACAGGTCGCCGTGGCCGAAGACCAGGTCCTGGTCGTACTTGATGCCGCGCTGGCCGTTGAGGTCGATGTGGAACAGCTTGCCCTGGTACAGCGCCTGGGCGATGCCTGCGGCGAAGTTGAGCCCCGCCAT
>JBDUEC010000052.1:0-12101 GCA_040002655.1 Rhodoglobus sp.
TCATGCGTCTTCCCTGACTGCGAGGGTGATGCCGCCACCGAGATCGATGATGGTGCCGGGGATGACCGACGTGGGTTCGCCGTCCCGCAGCTTCTGCGGGCTCTTGCCCGGCAGGGTGATCAGCGTGCCGTTGCGCGAGTGCAGGTCGGTCACCACGACCGTGCCGCCCTCATCGACGATACGCACGTGGGTTCTCGAGATGTCGGGGTCGTCCCCGCCGATGGTCACCAGGCGCGGCAGTTTGCCGCCGGGCACCTGGGTCGCGCTGGGCGCACGACCGATGAGGATCGGCTGGTCGAGCAGCTCGGCGCTGCCGTCGGGCAGCAACACGCTCAGCTTCGCAACGACGACAGGAGCAGCGGATGCCGCAGCCGCCGGCTTGCGCCGCCCCCGCAGCTTCGCGAGGTCGCTGGTGAGCACCGTGTGGCCGTCGTGGTCACCGGTGGACTCGACTTCCTCGTCGGGAGGACGCACGGCGGCCTCGCTCACATTGCGCACCACGGTCTCGCCGAACAGGTAGTCGTAGCCGTCCCCAGCCGGCGTCGCAGGGGCGGATTCGGGCACCGGCACGATCGTGGTCTCGATGTCGACGACAGGGCGGGCTTTGGGCTTGGCCAGGGGACGCACGGTGGGCGCCTCGTGCGCCGCGCCCGACGCCCAGGTGCCGCCGGGCACGTTCAGCGTGAACCCGGTCATCCCGGTGAACGACTGCTCGGCCCAGGTCGTGACGTTCTCGCCCGAGATCGATCGCTCGCCGGCCGCCGAGGACACGACCACGCTGGCCGGGCCGCGCACAATGGCGCGCAGGGTTCCGTCCGCCCAGTCGAGCAGGGCGAAGCGCGGCGCCGTCGTGATGCCTGACTTCAGCATGAGGTCGAGCACGGACTGGAACCCGGTTGGTCCCTCGACGGCGGACCGTGCCTGGGTCACGGTCGCGGCATCCGTCGCCGGATCGATCGCGATGAGACGACTTTCGCCGACGACGACCAGCCAGTCGGTCGTCGCACTCGGGGTGAACTGCACGGTCATGGTTCTCAGGCCCTCGGTCTCGTGTCTTCAAGGTAGGGGGAGATCGGTTCGCGCTCGCGCGTCTCGTCGGAGGCCACTTGGGCCACACCGATCAGTTCGGCCTCGACCACTACCACCGACACGTTGTCCGAGCCGCCCGCGGCGATCGCCGCCGACACCAGCTCCTCTGCGATCGTCTCGGTCGATCCCAACTCGTGACCGGCGATGCGGAAGGCGATCTCGTCGTCGCCGAGCTCTTTGGTGAGCCCGTCTGAGCAGATCAGGAACGTCTGCCGGCCGAGCGCCGGCAGCAGCCAGATGTCCGGGTCAACGTCGACGGCTGCTCCGAGCGCGCGGGTGACCACGTTGCGCTCGGGGTGCGTCGCGGCATCCGCTTTACTGATGACCCCGGCGTCCACGAGCTCTTGCACCACGGAGTGGTCCACGCTCAACTGGGCGAGGGTGCGGCCGTCCCAGGAATACACCCGGGAATCGCCGATGTTGAAAGCCATCCAATGACGGTTCTCCCCCGCGCCGACGGTGACCAGGGCCACTCCCGTTAGCGTCGTCCCTGAAATAGTGCGGGTCTCCCCCGCCCAGTCCGTGAGCTCACACACGGCGGTGTTCGCCGCAGCGATCGTCTCCAGCACTTCGGCGGGTCGAGCTGGAGCATCCGTCGGGAAGACCCCTGCGAAGGCCGCGATGGCCGCCTGGCTCGCACGGTCCCCGAAAGAGTGCCCGCCCATGCCGTCCGCGACGACGAAGACGGGTGGAGAGGCGAGCAAGCTGTCCTCGTTGATCTTGCGTACGGCCCCGACATCGGATGCCGCACACACGGTGAAGCGCAGGGTCTCGTCTCCGAAGTCCAGCTCTGACACCACGGCGCGTGTCACTTGCGACGCCGCTCTGCCTCTGCCGCCGCCAGGGCAATCAGGCGCTCGGTGAACTTCTTGGCCGAGTTGATCCGGAACCGGCTCATGAATCGCCGGAATCGCGGGGCCGCGTCGCGCGCGATCGCCACGGCTGCCATCGCCTCGGTCCACACGGTCTCGGACTGGGCCGCGTCGATCTCCCGGCCCGAGAAGACTGCCTCGTCGGTGCTGGTTGCGATACCCGCGAGTGCCGAACCCCCCTCCGCCGGAAGTTGTGCGGCGAGGCCACTGGCTACGCCGCGGCGGGTCGTTCGGGGTGCGACCGCGTAGCCGAGTTCGGAGTACTGGTCGACGAGTTCGTCCCACGCGCCGGCCACCCGGCTGTCGCCCGCGTCTGCGGTCCGCCTCCTGCCCGCTCGCCGGCGCTTCATCGCGGCAATCACGAGAAGTGGCACGAAGTAGATCGCGAGCGGGATCGCCAGAGAGATTCCGACGACGAACACCCAACCCGGGATGCCGAACAGGCTGCCGTCGTCCGAGTCGCTGTCATCGATGTCGACGGCAGTGATGAGATCGTCCTGCTGGGGGTCGCTACGAGGTGGCTGCCGCACCTGCGGTTGCGGCTCGGTCTGCGGCTTCGGCGTCTGATCCTGCGGAATGTCGGTGTCATCAGGGGTGGGGAAGAACGGCACCCAGCCAACGCCCTCGAAGGCGACCTCCACCCACGCGGTCACGTCCGAGCCGAGCACCGTGACCGTGCCGCCGCCGTCCGTCACCACGGGCTTGAACCCCATGACGACCCGGGCAGGGTAGTTCATGCTGCGCGCCATGAGGGCGAAGGCGGAGGCGTACTGTTCTTCATCACCGATCATCTGGGATCGGGTGAAGAGTTCGGACATGCGGTCGGCGCCCTGACCCGCGCGCGAAGAGACCGAGTCCGAAGCCGTGCCGTGGCTGAGGAAGCCCGTGGTCTTGAGCACCGTCTCGATTGAGCGCAGCTTGTCGATCGGGCTGGTCGCGTCCCCGATCAACTCCGCAGCACGCGCGGTGAGTACGTCGGGAATGTTGCTGACCGGCGGCAACTGGATCGACGCGACCGGCACATCCTCAAGCTCCTCGTCCGAAGGCACCTTCTGGGTGATTGCTGTCACGCGGTAGGTCTTACCGGCCGAGAGACCTGTGGTCAGCACCGCGGTGCCGGTGGCCGCGTTGTAGCGCAGGTTGCTGGCGTCGGCGTCGCCGAGCGACAGCGCCGACGGATACCCCACCGACGGAACCCACACGTCGCTGTAGTCCAGGATGTCGAAGCTCACGTTCGACGGATCGCCGGGTGTCACCAACGGCGGCTTGGGCATCTTCTTGCTGACGAGACTGAAGCTGCCAGAACCACCCGTGCTCACCTCAGCTCCTGCGACTCCCCAGAGCACACCGTCGTAGGTGTCGAGGGTCGCCAATCGCACCAGCTCGCCCTCCTGGAGTCCGCTGACGGTGAAGAGCTTGGTGTCTTCCTCGAGTTTCGTGTACTTGCGGAAGCCGGCGAATGGGCTCGCGTAATCGAGGGGCTCGAACGGCGGCTCGATCTGCTCGCGCAGCACGAAGCGGTTGCTCGGCGCGGGGGCCAGGGCAGCGCCGGCGAGGGCGCCGACAAGCGCCGCGCTCAGTACGATCGCCCCAGTGCCGAGGATCTTGCGGCGCAGCAGCGCGCGATTGCCGGTGATCCCGAGTCGCTGCCCACGCCGCCAGCCAAGCCAGACCAGGGCGAGCACCGCGAACGCGATTCCGCGCACACCGGGGTAGTACGGCTCCTCGGTGCCGAGCAGGATGCTCGCGAGATACAGCAGCGCCGGCCCAATCAGCAGCAGGCTGGCCCGCCACGCGGTGCGGGTCCTGGTGGGAAGCCACCGCACGGCCAGCGTTGTGCCAACGAGGGCCACCACCCAGGCGGCCACGTACGGAACCGCCGTCACGTAGTCGGGTAGCTCCACTGGCGCCTGAAGCGTGAGGATGTCGCGCCACCCGAACACCGCGCCGATCGCGAGATCGGAGAGGCTCTCGAGGCTCGGCAGGACGCCGAGGAAGGCGTGGTCACGCGCAGCAAGCGCGCTGCCAAACAGGAAGTACGCGAGCACGGCAGCAATAACGGTCGGAACCGGACCAAGGCGCAGGTAGTGGGCGAGGATGGCGACGCCCGTTCCGACCACCAGACCGCCGACCCCGGCCAACAGGTAGCCCAGGTCCTGGAAGGACGTGGCGAGCCCGACGATCCCGATCATCGAGAGCACTGTGAGCACGGCGACGTCCATCCACGCGCGTCCACTCACGTGGCGGGTCGAGTCGATCGCTGCCGGAGTCGTCATCGCACGCGCCTGACGAGGCGGGGCAGTTCATCCAGCCGCCCGACGGTGACCACGGTCAGGCCCGAGACGTGGGCGACGCGCGACGGTGCGTCGAGCTCCGCGCGGAAGACGATGGTCTGGGTCTCGAGGCCGAACAGGGTCTCCACCGAGCGGAAGTCCGCCATCGGCATGCCGGAGCCCGCTACGAGGATCACGACGCTCGGGGAGGCCAGTCGCAAGGTGGTCGCCCGCGCGAAGTCGCGGGTGGTACGAAACTTCGACTGCACCGGCTCGAGGCGGCAGGAGTCGTCGAGCATCGAGGTGGCGGTGCGTGCCCGCAGTGCGAGCGCTTCGCTCACGATGCTCAGCCGGGTGCCATCGCGGATCACCTGGGTGGCAATGGATGCCGTGATCGAAACGGCGAGCTCGAACTCGTCATCGGAGGCGTAGCCCTTCGACTCCGCGCTGTGAATCATGGTGAGCTGCGAGCGCCGGGTCTCCTCGAACTGACGCACCATGAGCTGGCCGGTGCGCGCGGAAGTGCGCCAGTGCACGTTACGGCGATCGTCCCCCGGCTCGTAGGCGCGCAGCGCGTGGAACGAGATGTCGTTGTTCGTGATGGTCTTCGAGACCTCGCCCTCGAGGTCCTTCACCAACCCCGCGGCCGACGGGGCAAGACGCGCGGTGAGCGGATGCACGAACAGCTCCACGGGGTCGGCCCACTTCACCGTGCGGCGCAGCAATCCCAGCTGGTCACCGCGCACGGATACTGCCGGACCCGCCACGATCACCGCGCGGCGATTGGTCGGGACCGCGAAGAGCTCCTCGTGCTCCTCCTTCGGCGCCAGCGTGGGAATGGTGAACTCCGCCGTGCCCGAGCCCACCGGCAGCTCCAGCCTCGACTGGGTGGACTTGCGCGAGCCGGTGTTGGTTACGACTATGCGTCCGAGTGCGCGATCCCCGGCGACCACGCGGCGCGGGGTCAATTCGATGAGCACCCCGTATGAGGCGCGTCCGAACAGGAACAGCGTTGCGATCACGAGGCCTGCGGCCAGGGTCACGGCCAGGAACACGAATTCCGACCAGCCGAACACGAAACCGGCGATCCAGCACACAACCGCGGCGAGCAGCACCAGCCACCCCACCGGACTGACCACACGCACGACGGGCGCGACGAACGCCCAGACCCGCGACGCGACGAGCCGGAGAACCGCGAGGAGAGCCGTCATGCTGCGCGGTAGGCCGGCGGTTCGATCGAGACCAGGATGCGGCTGACGATGTCCTCGGCCTTCACGCCCGCGAAGTCGGACTCCGGGTCCACGATGATGCGGTGCGAGAGCACCGGTACAGCAAGGTCGCGCACGTCGTCCGGTGTGACATAGGTGCGGCCGTTGGCGATCGCCCAGGTCTTGACGGCACGGGAGAGGGCCATCGCGCCGCGCATGCTGACGCCGAGGGTCACATCCTTGTCAACGCGGGTGGCGCTGACAATGTCGCTCACATACTCCATGACAGAGGCGTCGACGAAGACCTCCGAGGCGAGCTGGGCCATCGTGACCACAGAGCTCGACGCGATGATCGGCGTGATCTTGGAGGCGCGGGCGCGGTTCGCCGAGTCCATCAGCAGGGTGACGGAGGTCTCGCGATCCGGGTAACCCAGGGAGGTCTTGATCAGGAAGCGGTCGAGCTGGGCTTCGGGCAACGTGTAGGTGCCGGCCTGCTCAACGGGGTTCTGCGTCGCGATCACCATGAAGGGGCTGCCTACGGAGTGGCCGACGCCATCCACTGTCACGACTCCCTCCTCCATCACCTCGAGGAGGGCGGACTGCGTCTTCGGTGATGCGCGGTTGATCTCGTCGGCGAGCACGATGGAAGCGAATATCGGTCCCTGGTGGAACTCGAACTTGCCCTTGCCCTGGTCGTAGATCGTCACGCCGGTGACGTCGGAGGGCAGCAGATCCGGCGTGAACTGGATGCGCGAGTTGCTGCCGTCGAGCGTGTTCGCGAGCGCCTTGGCCAGCACCGTCTTGCCCGTTCCCGGGAAGTCCTCAAGCAGCACATGTCCGTCCGAGAGCAGCGCCGTGACAACCAGGCGGATGACGTGGCTCTTTCCGAGGATCGCTTGGTCGACGTTGCCGACGAGCTTGTTGAACGCCTCGGCGAACCAAGTCGCCTGTTCCTGGGTTACTGGCATGGTCGTCGTTCCCGTTCGATTCGTGTGGGGTGAGTGAGATGAGTGATCAATAGGAGTTCCACTGAGCCCCGGAGATGGGGTCGGTGTAATACGTGCCAGGTGCTCCTGACATCTGCACCTGGATGGTCTCGCCCGCCTGCATGATCCCGAGCACGTTACTGGTGACGACACCGTTGGTGCCACTCATGTTGTACGTGTGGGTGCTGGTGATGTTGGAGCCGTTGCGCTGGGTCACCGTCGCGTAGCTGCCGCTGGGGAAGTTCTCGTAGTACACGACGACGTAGTGGCAGACCGACGAGTCGGAGCATCCCTGTACTGACGCTCCGCCACCCTTTGCGATGGTGGCGTGCGGCACGGGGGGCGGAAGCACGTCGAGCGGAGTGGCCGAGTTGGATGAGGCGCCTGGGCCCGTCGTCGCGCCAGCCTGCGCCGCAATGCTGAAGTTGTATGAGGTGCCGAAAGTGCCCTGGAAGGTGTACGAGTGCTGACTCGCGGGGATGTCGCCTTCGAAGACGTTCGGAACCAGCAGGTGGAATCCCGTCACTGTTGCGCCTTGCGCTGCCGCGTCGCCCCACGTCATGGTGACGGTGTGGTCACCACGGGCTCCGACGGACGTCACGAGCGATGCGACCACTCCCGGCGTCGGCGTTGCGGAGTTGCTGGACGCCGACGACGACTGGCTGGGCCCGCGCGGCCCCGCCGAGGTCACAGTGAAGGTGTAGGCAGAGCCGACGTTGCCGGTGAAGGTCGCAGAAGCACCGGTGACGCCGCCACTCACGTTCACGGTGCCGCTGGCGCCGCCCGGACTGACCGTCCAGGTGAAGCTCGAAATGTCGCGACCGTTGCCGTCTGCACCACTCCAGGACATCGACACGTTGCCAGAGCCATCCGTCGACGGGGTGGCGGTCACCGAGGTGGGAGCAGAGGGAGCACCGTACGGGCGAGCAATATCGCTCTGCGGTGAGGCGTCACCCATCCCCATGATGTTGTGCGCGCTGACGGTGAACTGGTACGGCTGCCCATTGGTGAGGCCGGCCCAGACATACTGCGCCTGGCTTCCGGGGACGGTCTTCGTCACCCCACCCATCTTGATGTCGTACTGGTCGATGGGCTCGCCGTTGGTGTCTGGCGTCTCCCACTGCACGGTCACCGAGCCATCGTTCTCCGAGAACGTCGGTTTGAGCACCGCGGATGGCCTGTCGCGCACGGTGTAGATGAAGCTGCCCTGCACGTGTCGTGCCGGGTCCTTCGTCACGTCCTCGACCGTGTAGACGATCGCAATATTTCCGATGAAACTCGCGTCGGGATGCACGCTGATGTTGCCGTCCGCGGTGAAACTCACCGTCGCAGAGGTGTCCGCGCCGTTCTGCACATACGCATCGATGACTTTCAGGTTCTTGCCCTGCGCGGCGAATGGGTTGTAATCGTTCGCAAGCACGTTGAACGTGTCGCTGACTCCGCGCTTGCCCTTGACGTCGTCCTCGACCGCCTGCGGGAGTGGCCGGGTCGATGAGACCGTCGTCACCGTCACCGTTCCCGGCACGGTGAACTCCCCGTATTTCACGTTGAAACTGAGCACGGTTTTCGTGCCGGGCTGCACTCCGAAGGGTGAGGAGATCTGCAGGCTGCCGCCGGAGATGTTCGCATCGATGTCGCTGTTCTGGCCGCTGAGCCCGTCGTAGCTGAACTGGCTGCGCAGCGCGAGGTTCGGATGCGAAGTCGAGGCACGCAGGTCAACCGTCGTCGGATCCTCGCCAGCTTCGATCGTCACATTCTGGGTGACGAAGATCGGCGGAACGTCCTGGAAGTCCTTGTCACCGACCGTGACCACGAGGGTGAGCAGGGCCGTGTTCCCGTTTGGATCATCCGCGGACTTGCCATCCGTCACCTCGAAGGTGATGGATGCCTGGCCGCGATAGTCCGGCGCCGGAGCGAACTTGATCGTGTGATTGTCCACGTACAGGTCGCTGTTCTTCGCGTTCGTCGCCGAGACGGTGGACGGGTCCGTGATGATCGCCGGCCGACCGGAGGGTACGGTGACGATGTCCGCCAGGTCCCATTGCCCTGAGCCGTTCATCTTGATGACCGGCGGGTTGAGCACCAGTTCCTTCTTGATGTACGGGGGCGGGGAGTAGCTCGCACTGACCGCGGGCGGCACGACAATGAACGCGGTCGCACTCAACTTGTCGATCTCGTTCGTCACTCGATAGGCGATCGCGATCCGGGTCTTTCCGGGCGTGACAGTGATCGTCTGGGTCGCCTGGTCGACAGTGGCGTGTGACACATTCGGGCCTTCGAGGGTGATCTTCAGCTCGCTGTCGAGTCCGCTGGGGTTGCCAATCAAACCCTTGAGCTGCACCGGCACAGTGGAGTGCTTCACGACATCCGTCGTCGGAACGTAGTAGTCCTCGGCGGTCGGATAGACCGCCTTCGCGTCTTCGGTGACCTTCACCTGCAGGAAGGCAGTATCGATGCCACCGTTGCCGTTGTCGATCTGGTAGCGGATCGTGAACGACCCTTCGACTTTGGGCGCGCTCACGATCACCTTGTTGTCTTTGACGACGGCGGTGATTCCCTCGTCCACCTCCGGAAGCTCCTTGGAGACGTGGAGCGGGTAGCCGTTAGGGTCGGAGTCGTTGAGCAGTACGGGCACGGATGCTGTGCGGCCGGGCTTCATCTCGATGCTGTCGTCGACGGCGTTCGGCGGCTCACTTGTGGCCGCTCGCGGAATCACGCCAATGTTGATCAGGCCGAATGCCCGCGCACCGTAGGTGTCCTGCACTTCGTAGCGGAACGAATCGGTTCCGCTGGCGGAAGCGCCCGCCGTGTACTCGAACCAGGTCGGACCCTGGTCGGTGATTGCGCCGAGGGTGGGAGCCTGAGACGGACCCACAACGATCACGGAGTCGCCGTCGGGGTCGATCCGATCGAGTGGGATGTCGATGCGTACGGTGGATCCCGCGAATGTGCGCGCGGTTTGGGGTGTGGGGTTCGGCGGCAGGTTGGATTTGAGGTCGGGCGCCGTGACCGTGAATAGCACCCTTGCGGTCGCCGACTCACCGTACTGGTCGCCGACCCGGTAGATCACGCTGTACGAGCCCGCCTTGGTAGGCGCCTGGTAGCGCACGGTGTCACCGTTCACGAAGGCGAGTCCGCCGCCGTCGTCTGTGGTGTCGACGAGCTCAGGATTCAGGATGAGCCTGGCCTGGTCCGGATGGTCGTCGTTATCGAGCACGGGAACGCTGACGATGTCGCCGGCGCGCACGGTCGTGGGATCATCGACAGCGATGGGTGGCTGGCGGTTCACGATCGGAGCGACGGGAATCACAGTGACACCGGCCAGGGCCGTTTGGGTGCCATCCGAGATCGTGTAGGTGAACTGGGTCTGCTCGGTGAGCGCGGCTGAAGTGGTGATGCGGATCACCGTGTTGTTGAGCACCTCGACCGACAGCTGGCCGTTCGTGCTCGAGGTATCGACTGACTGGACGGCGAGCACCAGTCCGTTGGGCGAGACGTCGTTCGCCAAGACGGTGACAATACTCGGCTCCCCCGGCCGGAGGAAGGCAGTGTCCTTCACCGCGATCGGCGGCAGCGGAGCATCCGGATCGGGTTTAACGTCGACTCGCACCAGTCCGACGCTGGTCTCGGCGCCAGCACCGACGGAGTACTTGAAGTAGTAGACGCCCGCGCGATCTGCAGAGAAGGTCACCTTGCCGCTGTCAAGGTTCGGAATAACCTGGGCGTTCAGCGGCAGCTCATCGACGCCGAGCAGCTTGAGACCGTCGGTTGACGGAGAGCTGTCGTTGTCGAGCGGGGCGATCGTGACGGTCTCGTTGACGAACACCTCGCCGAAATCGGGCGTACCAACGGGCGTCAGGGTGCCAGCGGGCTTCACGTCAACCACGAGGGTGCCCGAGGCCGACAGCTTGCCGTCCGACACGACGAACGGCACCTCCTTCTGCCCCAGTTCCCCGGTCTGGTGCTGGAAGGTGACCCAGCCATCCGGGGTGAAGCGCACGTCGTCACCACTGGTCGCGGATGCAGCCTGAAGAACGAGATCGTCGCCATCCGGATCGATCCAGTCCGTCAGCACGTTGTACTTGACCGTGCCTCCCGCTTCGATGCTGACGGCGGCCGTGCGCTTCTCGACCGGCGGGTTGTTCTGGTCGAGGGGAACGACGCGAATGCTCACGTTGGCCTCTGCGACTCCGTTCGGCCGTCCGTCGTCGACGGTATAGCGGAATGAGGGCGCAGTGGCTCCCGACGCTGGCGTGAATTGCAGCGCGCGGCCGCCGTCGATCGAGTCCAGCTGGCCCACCTCGCTGGGCACGTCGGAGAAGTTGGTCACGGTGAGTACGTCGCCGTCCGGGTCCGTGTCGTTCTCGATGACTGGAAGAACGGTCGTGCGACCGGGACGTACACCGAAATCGTCATCCCGCGCGATCGGGGTACGGTTCTGGTCGGTGCGCTCGGCCAGGGTGTCCTGGAAGCTCTGGGTGGTGGCCTTCTGGTCGCCATCCTCGGTCTCGTCTTCCTGCGGAGGGGTCACCTCGTCCCAGTTCTGCACCAGGCGCATGTTGTTGTCGACGAGCCAAACGTTGCCGTTCGTGAGGTTGTTGAGCGCGATCACGTGCTTGTTGACCCGGAACTCGACCACCGATCCCACGGACTGTCCCTCGATCTTCTGCACGTCTGACTTGTCGCCGCAGGAGAGCAGGTACTGCTGAGCGTCTGCCCACGCGCCGTGCGCGCACCCGTCGAGCCAGACCGGAGCCGAAACGCCGTCGGCCCGGGTCACTGCGGTGGTGAGCTTGGCGTCGACGGTGGTCACCGCTCCACCGGCGAGTGGAACCTCGAGAAGCCCGGTGGCGCTCGCGACCACTGCGAAGGAATTGGCTTCCCCGGACTGCTGCAGTCGCATTCCCTTGTCGGGCAGGGGGACGGCGGACCCATTGGGGGTGATGAGGGAGTTGTTCTTCAGGTCGAGCGCGACCGGTTGGTCCCCGACGGTCGCAAGCTGGTGGTCGGTCGAGACCGGGAAGGAGCGCGAGCTCGGAGTGTCGCCCGGAGCATCGATCTCGTAGAGCTTCTGGTCGGCGGGTGACGACGCGAAGACGACGCCGTCTGGCGACACCGCCGCATGCCCTCCCTTAGCCAGCTTGAGAGTGGGATCAGAACTCGCGTCGAAGCTGAGTTGGTTGGTGACGTCGACCACCCAGAGGTCGCCTTCCGGAGAGACGATCGCGAGCGTCGTGCCTCCGAAAGTGACCTCAGCCGTCTGGGGAATCGTCACCCGCTCCACCAGCGTCGTGAATGCCGGATCGATGCGCTCGAGCGTGCCCAGCTGGCTGTCGACCATGAACACGCTCGTGCCGTTCTGCAGCACATCGAGGGAACGGGAAGCGGATGCCACGGCGGCATCCAATTCCTCGATCTGACGGTTGAGGCGCCCCGCGAGCAGGTCCTGCCCGTTCGTGACCCAGACGTCACGCTGGGTCAGATCCACATCGGACACCGGGAAGCCGTCGTGCAGGATGGCGAACCCGATGGGCACGCCTGCGATGACCGCGATCGTCACCGCAGACGCGATCGCCTTGCGACCACGCGGCCACGAGCTCAACAGCGCCACAGTTGGGTCCCCACTACCGAATGGTCGTCGCGGTCACGACCGGCCTCATCGAACGACGCCCC
>JBDUEC010000053.1:0-12019 GCA_040002655.1 Rhodoglobus sp.
CTCGACGCGAGCTGCAAGTACCCGTGGCCGAGCGCGCAGGGCATCCCCGACCCGAGCGGCCGCAGCAAGTTCGGCTTCTACGACGATGACACTGAGGCGTTCGAGTGGCTGCGCGCGGGCGCCCCCGACCGGCAGCGCTGCATCGAGGCCGAGGTCATGGACCTCTCCGACGACATCGGCTACTCCGTGCACGACTTCGAGGATGCCGTGGTGAACGGCTACGTGGACGTCACCGCGCTCGGCGCCCGCGTCGACCACCAGGCCCTCGTTGACTCGATGTTCGCCTGGATCGGCGGGGAGTTCAGTCACGATGAGCTGATTGCCGCGTTCGATCGCCTGGACAACCTGGAGGTCTGGATCGACCGCTGGGATGGCAGCCGTCAGGCCCAGGGGCGCCTCAAGAACCTCACGTCCCAGTTGATCGGGCGGTTTGCGAGCGCGGCCACCCGCGCGACGCGGGAGGCTTTCGATGGTGAGTCGCTCATCCGCTTCAACGCCAGCATCGTCGTGCCGCGCGAGATCCAGGCCGAGATTGCGGTGCTCAAGGGGATCGTGGCCGCGTTCGTGATGTCGACGAACTCCCGACGCCCGATCTACGCCCAGCAGCGCGAGGTGCTCACCGAGCTCGCCGACGTGCTGCTCTGGACCGGGCCGCGCAACCTCGACCCCGGCTTCGCCGCCGACTGGAACGCCGCGCAGGACGACTGGCAGCGCAAGCGAGCGGTCGTGGACCAGGTGGCGTCGCTCACCGACCAGTCGGCTATGGCTTGGCACGAGCGATTGGTGGGGTAGCGGCACCACGACCACACACCCAAAAGTGTCGTCGCCAGTCGACCGTAGAATCACACTGTGGCTGGACTGATCCGACGGAGCGATATCGATGAGGTCCGGTCGCGCACCAATCTCGCAGACATCGTCGGCGATTACGTCACGCTGAAGAGCGCCGGCGTCGGCTCGATGAAGGGCCTCTGCCCGTTCCACGAGGAGCGCAGTCCCAGCTTCCATGTGCGCCCGCAGGTCGGTTTCTACCACTGCTTCGGCTGCGGCGAGGGCGGTGACGTCTTCACGTTCCTGCAGAAAATGGACCACGTCACCTTCTCCGAAGCGGTCGAGCGGATGGCGGCGCGCATCGGCTACGAGCTGCATTACGAAGACGGCGGCCAGGCTTCCGATCACGGCAACCGGGCTCGCATCCTCGCAGCCAACCAGGCCGCTGCGGAGTTCTTCGTCGCCCAGCTGGCGACCGCGGAAGCGGAGCCGGGGCGCAAGTTCCTGGGGGAACGCGGGTTCGACCAGTCGGCCGCTGAGCGCTTCGGCATCGGCTTCGCACCGCGTGCTGGCGCCCTCGGCAAACACCTCAAGACGCTCGGCTACACCGAGGAGGAACTCGTCACGGCGGGCCTTCTCGGGCGTGGAGACCGGGGTGATGTCTACGATCGCTTCCGCGGACGACTGATCTGGCCCATCCGCGACGTCACGGGTGCCACCCTCGGTTTCGGCGCACGCAAGCTGCTGGATGACGACCAGGGCCCGAAATACCTCAACACGCCCGAGACGCCGGTCTACCACAAGAGCCAGGTGCTCTACGGTCTCGACCTCGCCCGCAAGGACATCGCCCGCGGCCGCAAAGTCGTCGTCGTCGAGGGCTACACCGACGTCATGGCCTGCCATCTGGCGGGAGAGACCACTGCGGTCGCGACCTGTGGCACGGCCTTCGGGGTCGATCACATCAAGATGATCCGGCGGGTGATGGGTGACGTCGACAACCGCGATTCCACCGGCACCGGCGAGGTGATCTTCACCTTCGACCCGGATGACGCTGGCCAGAAGGCGGCCAGCCGCGCGTTCTCAGAGGAGCAGCGGTTCGCGGCGCAGACCTTCGTGGCGGTGGCGCCGGATGGCCTCGACCCGTGCGACCTGCGTCTGAACAAGGGGGACGAGGCGGTGCGCCGCCTCATCACCACCCGCAAGCCGATGTTCGAGTTCATGATCAAGCGGGTGTTGGCCACGCACAACCTGGAGACGGTTGAGGGGCGCGTCGCGGCCCTGCGCGCTGCCGCACCGGTCGTGGCGGGCATCCGCGACCAGGCCCTGAACGTGGGCTACGTGCGCAACCTGGCCGGCTGGCTGGGCATGGATCCCAACGAGGTCGGCCGGGCCGTGAGGGCGGCCAGTTCGAACGCGCCCAGGCACGAGCCGGTGGAGGCACGTGCGGAGTCCACGGAGGCACCCGCGCCCGAGGAGCCGTCCCTCACCAAACTGCAGACCGACCCGGCCACGCGCCTGGAGCGGGATGCCCTGATGGCGATCCTGCAGCATCCCGGTGAGGTTGGTGAGGACTTCGTGGGGCGCGCTTCCCGTGTCGGATTCGTCGACAACACCCTTGCGGTGGTGCGCGACGCGATCGCGACGAGCGTGGAGCACTGGGATGCGCCGGACTGGGTCGCTCGCGTCGCAGCAGAGGTGCCGCCCTCGTTCGCGACCCTCGTGAAGCAGCTGAGCGTTGCGCCCATCCCGTCGCGCGAGGACAAGCTGGGTGCGTACTGCCGTAGCGTCACGATCGACCTCATCGACCGCGACCTGTTGCGCCAGAAGAAGGACCTGATGGGTATCAGCCAGCGCACGGGAGCCACGGATGACCCCGCTCGCTACGGCGAGATCCAGCGCGAGCTGGTGCGGGTCGAGTCCGAGCGCCGCGCCTTGCGTAACGACTGAGTAACGACGCCTCGCACAGGCACGTTTCCATCCTGTAACCATCCGTCGTACGGACCCTGACGATATGTCGCACCGCACCGATCTGTGTTAGGACTGAGGCACAGCAACGCGGGGTCGCTTCGTGCGGCCCCCGTTTCTACGAAACTCAACAGGAAGAGGTAGACGGATATGACGTCCGCATCCACACGTTCCAAGCGCGTGCTTGGCCTTGCAGCCGGAACGGCAGTGTTCGCACTGGCCCTCGCCGGCTGCGCCCCGTCGACGGGCGGCAGCACCAACTCCGCCGGCGGCGGCATTATCATCGGCACCACGGACAAGGTCACGTTCCTTGACCCGGCCGGTTCGTTCGACAACGGTTCGCAGACGGTCCAGACCCAGGTCTTCGCCCTCCTGATGAACTCGAAGCCGGGCACCGCCGTCGTGGAGCCGGACCTCGCCGCGAAGGCCGAGTTCACGAGCCCGACCGACTTCACGGTCACGCTCAAGCCGGGGCTCAAGTTCGCGAACGGTGACGACCTCACCTCCTCCGACGTGAAGTTCACCTTCGACCGCCAGGCCACGATCGCCGACCCCAACGGACCGTCGTACCTGCTCGGCAACATCGCGAGCATCGACGCGCCGGATGACACCACTGTCGTGTTCCACCTGAAGGCCGCCAACGACCAGACCTTCGCCTCGGTGCTCTCCACCGCCGCGGGTGCGATCGTTGACGAAGAGGTCTTCCCGGCGGACAAGGTCCTGCCCGACGCGGACATCGTCAAGGCCGAGGCCTTCAGCGGCCAGTACCAGATCAAGTCGTACGACTTCAACAACCTCATCAGCTTCGAGGCGAACAAGAACTACGACGGTCTTCTCGGTGCAGCCAAGACGAGCGACGTGACGCTGAAGTACTACACCGACGCGTCCAACCTGAAGCTCGACGTGCAGGAGGGCAACGTTGACGTGGCCTACCGCAGCCTGTCGGCAACGGATGTCGCCGACCTGCGCAAGAACGACAAGGTGACGGTGACCGACGGTCCTGGTGGAGAGATCCGCTACATCGTCTTCAACTTCAACACCATGCCGTTCGGTGCGACGACGCCGGAGGCCGACCCGGCCAAGGCGCTCGCCGTTCGCCAGGCAGCTGCCGACCTCATCGACCGCCAGGAGATCGCGGACCAGGTCTACAAGGGCACGTACACGCCCCTGTTCTCCTACGTTCCCGACGGCCTGACCGGCGCCACGACGGTACTAAAGGACCTGTACGGCAAGGACGGCAAGCCAGACGCTGACGCAGCCAAGAAGGTGCTCGACGATGCCGGTGTCACGACCCCGGTCGTGCTCAACCTGCAGTACAACCCGGACCACTACGGTGAGTCCTCGGGTGACGAGTACGCGCTGGTGAAGAGCCAGCTCGAGGCAACCGGCCTGTTCACTGTGAACCTGCAGTCAACGGAGTGGACCACCTACTCGAAGGAGCGCACCAGCGACGTCTACCCGGTGTACCAGCTCGGCTGGTTCCCCGACTTCTCCGACGCTGACAACTACCTGACGCCGTTCTTCGGCGCGGATAGCTTCCTCGTCAACCACTACACCAACGACGACGTGATCGCGGAGATCGCCAAGCAGGCGACCGAGACCGACCCCGCCGCTCGTCAGAGCGAGATCGAGGAGATCCAGGCCAAGGTGGCCGCGGACCTCTCGACGATCCCGCTGTTGCAGGGTTCGCAGGTCGCGGTGACCGGCACGGACGTCAAGGGCGCGACCCTCGACGGTGCGTTCAAGTTCCGCTTCGGCACGCTCAGCAAGTAGTTTCACTGTGACGGGGCGGCTCGCGTGCGAGCCGCCCCGTTCGTGCTGTCGACTATCATCGAGGAACCCATGAGTACTGCAGTTTCTCCGACGATCGAGCCGCCGCTAGCCGGGCCGGCCCCACGCCAACGCGCGAGCCGCGGGGGCAGCACCCTCTGGCGCTATCTCGTCGTTCGGTTCCTCCTGATCTTCCCCACGGTCTTCATCCTGGTGAGCCTCGTGTTCTTCCTGATGCGGATCACCGGTGATCCGCTGACCACTGCGCTCGGCGGCAAGCTTCCCCCTGACCAGCTGGCCGAACGCATCCATACCGCCGGCTACGACCGCCCGATCCTCGTGCAGTATTTCGAGTTCCTCGGCCAGACCTTCACCGGCAACTTCGGCAAGTCGATCACCGACGGCCAGGACATCTCCAGCCTCCTGCTCACCCACGGAACCGCGACTCTCGAGCTGGCGTTCTACGCCCTCATAGTCGCGTTCATTGTGGGAATTCCGCTGGGCATGGTCGCCGCCTACTTCCGGGATCGGTGGCCGGATGCCGTGCTCCGCATCTTCGCGATCCTCGCCTATGCGACCCCGGTGTTCTTCGCCGGTCTGCTGCTGAAACTGGTGTTCTCGGTCTGGCTGAAGGTGCTTCCGGTTGCCGGGCGGGCGACAACGCGCACCGAGATTGAGTTCCAATCCCTGCCCCATCCGACGGGCATCTACCTGATCGACGCGTTCCAGACCGGCAATCCTGCAGTGATCAGTGACGTGTTGAGTCATGCGGTGCTCCCCGGTCTGGCCCTCGGACTGCTGACGGCGGGCATCTTCCTGCGGCTGGTGCGCACGAACGTGATCGGAACCCTGTCCCGCGACTATGTCGACGCGGCTCGTTCGCGCGGCGTGACCGAGTACCGCCTGGTGCGGCGGCACGCGTTCAAGCCCGCCCTCATCCCGATCATCACCGTGATCGGCCTGCAGATCGCCGTACTCCTCGGCGGTGCGGTGCTCACGGAGACCACCTTCGAGTGGAAGGGGCTCGGCTTCGAGCTGGCCTACTACCTCTCCAAGCGCGACTTCGTGGCAGTGCAGGGCATCGTTGCGCTGCTCGCCGTGATCGTGGCGCTCACCAACTTCATCGTCGACATCATTGCGGCGCTCATCGACCCGAGGGTGAGGTACTGATGACCACATCAACTCCGACAGCCGCCCCGCGTCGCATCTCACGGTGGCGCAAGCTGCCCGTCGTGCAGCAGCTGCGGCAGAGCGTCGGGCTGCAGCGCGGCATGCTGGTGACAGGCCTCGTCATCACCGGCTTCTTCCTCATCGTTGCGGCTCTTGCCCCGGTGATTGCGCCCTACCGCTACAACGAGCTGCGCAACGAGAACGGCTTGTTCGGGTCACAGCAACCGCCGAGCCCGGAGCACCTGCTCGGCACCACCTCCGGTGGCTACGACGTGCTCTCCCGCGTGATCTGGGGCACCCAGACCGCGTTCGAGGTCATCATCGTGGCCCTGCTGCTGTCGTTCTTCATCGGTGTGTTCCTCGGCCTCGTCTCCGGGTACATCGGCGGCTGGCTCGATCGCATCCTCATCGTGATCGCGGATGCCGTGTACGCCTTTCCGAGCCTGCTACTGGCCATCGTGGCCGCCATCGTGATCAGCGGTGGACGCTCGAGCCTCTGGGGCGGCGTGTTCGCGGCCGCCATCTCGATCACCGTCGTCTTCATCCCGCAGTACTTCCGCGTGATTCGGGCGGAGACCATCCGCATCAAGGCCGAGCCCTACGTGGAGTCCGCGAAGGTGATCGGTGCCAGCAACGGCCGCATCATGTTCCGCCACGTGCTGCGCAACGCCACCCGCACCCTTCCGCTCATCGTCACCCTGAACAGCTCAGAGGCGATCCTCACCCTCGCAGGCCTCGGCTTCCTCGGGTTCGGTATCGAACCCACGTCCGCCGCGGAGTGGGGCTACGACCTCAACAAGTCGGTCTCAGACGTAACCAGCGGCATCTGGTGGACCTCGGTGTTCCCGGGCTTGGCAATCGTGCTGGTGGTGCTGGGGGTCACGCTCGTCGGCGAGAGCCTGAACGACCTCGCAGACCCGCGCTTGCGCACGCGGCGCAAGGCGGATATTGCGCCATCCCTCACCGCTGAGTCGTCCGTCGTACCTGGCGGCAGCCTCGACGGCGTCACCGAGGTCGACCAGTTGGAGACGCACTCATGAGCGACGTAGTCACCATCACCGACCTCGAGGTCACCTTCGCCACCGATGGCGGCGACATCGTTGCCGTCGACAAGGTCAGCCTCTCTGCGTCAGCGGGCGAGGTTCTCGCGATCGTCGGCGAGAGCGGCTCGGGCAAGACCGTCACCGCCAAGACCATCCTCGGGCTGCTGCCGGAGACGGCCCAGACCCGTGGAGCGATCGTGCTCAACGGCACCGATGTCATCGGACTCACCGGCAAGCGCCTGCGCGCGATTCGCGGCACGGATGTCGCCATGGTCTTCCAGGAGCCGTCGCTGGCGCTCAACCCGGTCTACACGGTCGGTTGGCAGATCGCGGAGGGACTGCGGGCCCACGGCAAGTACTCGAAGAAGGAGGCGCGCGCGAAGGCGATCGACATCCTGGAGCGGGTCGGCATCCCGGAGGCGGCCACACGCGTCGACCACTACCCGCACCAGTTCTCCGGCGGCCAGAAGCAGCGTGTCGTGATCGCCATGGCACTCGTGCTCGATCCCGAGCTCATCGTGGCGGACGAGCCCACGACGGCACTCGACGTGACCGTGCAGGCCGAGATCCTCGATTTGCTTCGTCGCTGCCGCGATGAGTTCGGCGCCGCGATCATCCTGATCACCCACAACATGGGTGTCGTCGCTGACCTGGCCGACCGGGTCGCGGTGATGTTCGAGGGCAAGGTCGTGGAGCAGGGCACCGCTGAAGACGTCTTCCGCCGTCCGCAGCACCCGTACACCCAGAAGCTGCTCGCGGCCGTGCCACGGATCGGTACAGGGGGAGCGAGGGCCACCGCCCGCGCAGCTGCCCGCACCGAAGCATCCGGCCCGCCCGTTGTGGTCGCGAGAGACCTGAAGATCGTCTATCCGGGCCGCCTCGGCGTGAAGCCGTTCACGGCGGTCGACGGCGTGAGTTTCAACATCTCGCCCGGCGAGGTGCTCGGTTTGGTGGGCGAGAGTGGCTCCGGCAAGACCACCATCGGTCGCGCCATCGGTGGGCTCACCAAGATCTCCGGCGGCTCGCTGCAGGTGCTGGGGCATGAGATGCTCGGCGTGCGCGAGCGGGACTTTCGACCGGTGCGCGGCAAGATCGGCTTCGTCTTCCAGGACCCGGCGTCGAGCTTCAACCCGCTGCTCTCGATCGCAGAGGCCGTCGCCGAGCCGCTCATCGTGCACGGCAGGGCAGGGGATGCCAGGGCCGCTCGCCCGCGGGTGAACGAGTTGCTCGAAGCGGTGCAGCTGCCACGCGGGTATGGTGACCGGTTCCCTCACGAATTGAGTGGCGGACAACGCCAGCGCGCGAGCCTTGCGCGATCCCTTGCCCTCGAACCGACGCTGCTCATCGCAGACGAGCCCACCAGCGCGCTCGACGTGTCGGTGCAGGCCCGCGTGCTCGAGCTGTTCGCCGAGCTGCAGAAGGAGTTCGGGTTCGCGGCCCTGTTCATCAGCCACGACCTCGCTGTCGTCGACATGCTCTCCGACCGCATCGCGGTGCTCTACAAGGGCAAGCTTGTTGAGGAGGGCACCGGCGACCAGGTGCTCGGCTCGCCGAAAGACCCGTACACCCAGAGGCTGCTCGCCTCGCTGCCGGTCCCAGACCCGGCAGAGCAAGCCGCGCGGCGCGACACCTTGCACGCCCTGCAGAGAGCGGATGTGGCGGAATGACCGAGCCGGTTCCCAACGCCGTAGTCGCACAGGACCTGTCGCTGTACTATCCGGCGCGCAAGCCGGAGAACCGCTCCATCGCGGTCAACGGGGTCAACTTCGCGATCGCCCACGGTGAGGTGCTCGCCGTCGTCGGCGAAACCGGTTCCGGCAAGAGCACGCTGGCCACGGTCGTGGCGGGCCAGGGCGGACTCATGCGGTCGGATTCGCCGCAGTTCAAGGGCGGATCGCTCTCGGTGCTCGGCACCGACGTGCGCACCATGTCTGGGCGCCAGCGTGACCGGCTCGGCCTGCGCGTGGGCTACCTCGAACAGGATGCCGGTGCCCACCTCGCCCCGCGGCTGACCGTCGGCGAGAACGTGGCAGAGCCGATCTTCTCCCGCGACCGCAAGTTCAACCAGCGAGAGGCGGGGGAGGCGGTGGCGACTCTGGTCGACGCTGTTCGCCTGCCGATGTCGACCATGAACAAGTACCCGCATGAGCTCAGCAAGGGCCAGCGCCAGCGCATCGCGATCGCGCGCGCGCTGATCCTCGAGCCCGTGCTGCTCGTCGCCGACGACCCGACGGCCGGCATCGACGTGACGGTTCGCGGCTCGATTCTCGACATCATCCGCGACCTGCAGCAACAGCGGTCGTTCTCCGCACTGGTGGTCACGGCCGACCTGGCGGAGGTTCGCCGCATCAGCTCGCGGCTCATGATCATGCAGAAGGGCGGCGTGGTGGGCGTCGGCGACGTGGACGAGATTCTCGACGACCCGACCGACCCGTACGTCATCGACCTGGCCAAGTCCGTTCGCGAGAATGAGGAAGCGCTCAGAAGGGGCCAGAAGTCGCATGCCTAACGGTGCAGACACCATCCGCTACATCGAGGATCAGCTCGCCGGCCTCGACATTCGCACCGCGCCGATGTTCGGCGAAGCCGCGATCTACTGCGACGGCAAAGTGGTTGGCTTCATCTGCGACGACACGCTCTTCATCAAGCCCAGCGAAGCGGATGCCACCCTCTTCGAGGGCACGGTCGAGGCTCCGGCTTACCCGGGTTCGAAGCTGTACCACAGCGTGCCCGGCGACCTGCTCGAGAACTCGGACTGGGTCAAGCGGGCCGTTCAGGGCACAGCGGATGCCCTCCCCCTTCCCAAACCCAAGGCCGCGAAGGGCGGCAAGCCCCGCTTGTCGTCCGGCGGCGGCGGGATGTGACGCAGCCGCCCGCTGGCCAGCATCGGGACCCGCTCGCTGGCTCGGCTGTGGCGCTGCCCGAGGGCGATCGACCGATTCCCGGGCCAATCGCGGTGCTTCCGGTGCCCGTGCCCGAGTTCGACGACGCGATCGTCGCAGCAGGCGGCGTGCCCGCGGCGTTGTCTGAGGAGACTCGGGGCGTCGTCTGGTTCTCTCCGAATCGCCCGGCAGAACTTCTCGAGATTCTGCGAACCCACCCCGGTATCGGCTGGGTGCAGTTGCCCTGGGCCGGTGTGGACGGCTATCGCGAGGTCTTCGCTGCCTTCGTCGGTACGAACCGGCCGTTGTGGACCAGCGCGAAGAGCCTCTTCTCCCAGCCGGTCGCCGAGCACGCGCTTGCGCTCACCCTCGCGACGCTGCGGCGCCTGCCGCACAAGAGCAGGGCCACCTCGTGGGCACCGGCCAAGGAGGGCCTGTCGCTCTACGCTCTGAACGTGGTGATCGTCGGGGCGGGCGGCATCGCTGCTGAGCTACTGCGACTGCTCGCGCCCTTCCGGGTGACGACCACGATCGTGCGACGGTCTGGGGAACCCCTCCCTGGGGCCGACCGCACGGTCACGTCTGACCAGCTGCTCTCGGTGCTCCCCGACGCCGACGTCGTGATCATCGCTGCGGCATCCACTGCGAAGACGAAGCACCTCATCGGTGCCGCGGAGCTTGCGGCGTTGAGGCCGACCGCGGTGCTGGTGAACGTCGCACGGGGTGCGCTTGTGCACACGGACGCGCTTGTGGATGCCCTGCGCGAGGAGCGGATCTACGGCGCGGGGCTCGACGTCACCGATCCGGAACCGTTGCCTGCCGGACATCCGCTCTGGAATGAGCCGCTCTGCATCGTGACGTCGCACACGGCAGACACCCCGGAGATGAACGCTCCGTTGCTGGCGGAGCGCATTCGGCTCAACACGGCGGCGCTGGTCTCCGGCGATGGCAGGTTCGTGGGAATCGTCGATACGGAAGAGGGATACTGATGACCTGGTTGGTGGGGGCCTACGGGCCAGACATGGATGGAACGGGCACGGGTATCGTCGCGCTCGCTGCGACTGCAGACGGCACGCTCGAGCACCTCGGTGTCGTCGTCGAGGCGGAGTCACCGTCGTTCCTGGTGGCGAACGGCGATCGAATCTACTCCGCACTCGAAGGGTCGGGCCGGGTCGCGTCGTTCGCGCGTGCCCAGGCGTTCGAGCTCGAAGCGGATGCCACGGCGGACTCAGGGGGAAAGTGGCCGTGCCACGTCACCGTGGCCGGCTCCATGCTCCTGGTTGCCAACTACTTCGACGGGAGCTTCGGAGTGGTCGGGCTGTCAGGCAGCGGAAGCGTCACCCAGCTCATCACCACTGTGCAGGACGCGGGCAGCGGGCCGGGCAAGGGGCAGGACGGCCCGCACGCCCACGCCACTCTCGTGATCGATGACACGACCGTGCTCGGTCTCGACCTCGGCGCAGACCGCGTATTCATCCACACGGTCACAGGCGGTCGCCTCGAGCGGAACGGTGAGTTCGCGTTGCCGCCGGGCACGGGACCGCGGGATGTCGCGCGGCATCCCTCCGGCCTGATCTTCGTGCTCGGCGAGCTCGACGGCTCGCTGCACGTGCTGGAGTGGAGCGGGCGCGAGCTTCTGCTGGTGGCATCCGCTGCCGTCCCCGGGCATGTGGACGGCGATCACGGGGCAGCGATCGGGTTCAGCGCCGACGGGCTGTTCGTGTACACCGGCCTGCGCGGGAGCCACCGCATCGGCGTGCTGTCTGTGAGTGCGGACGGCCGCGAGCTCGCCCCGGTCGGCTGGATTCCCAGCGGCGGCGCCTGGCCGCGGCACCTGGCCGTGGACGGGCAGCTGCTGCACGTCGCGAACGAGCGGTCGAACTCGGTGGACACCTTCCGGCTCGGCAACGACGGCTTGCCGCAGCCCCTCGGCTCGGTCGAGGTCGCCTCGCCGACCTACCTTCTCAAGATCGCCGACTAGCCGATTTGGCGAGGGCGTTTCCTTTGGTAAAGTAGCAAAGCTGTTTCAGCGATCCTCGATAGCTCAATTGGCAGAGCAACGCACTGTTAATGCGTAGGTTCTTGGTTCGAGTCCAAGTCGGGGAGCGAAGCCCCCAGCCCTCCACGGCTGGGGGCTTTCTTCGTTTGCCTTTGGTCAGAGCTCTGGGCCGAGGGCGACCTCGCCGACAGCCGGTCCGCCGGGGCGCGGCTCCTTGAGCTCGATGAAGTAGGCGCGCGTCTGGGTCGATCCGATGTTGTGCCCGGAGTGCTCCTGGGCCGCCAGCCAAGTGACGGTGCCTGCCGGAATCTGCACCTCGCGCTGCTGGTCGCCCAGCACGAGCCGGCGGTGGATGTCGCTGACGGCGATCATCACGCTGTCGGGGTGCGAGTGCGGCGTGGTGCCGTCCCCGGGTTCGTCTG
>JBDUEC010000054.1:0-12008 GCA_040002655.1 Rhodoglobus sp.
GAGCAGCCGTTCCTCGACTCCTGGCGTTCACACATCCCGTTCTTCGTCGACTACACGCTCGGCAAGGTCACGGGAGACCAGGCCAAGATCGACGCAGCAACCAAGGGTCTTGGCGACTACGCGGTTGCGTTCGGCCAGCTGATCAACTCCGTAGTTCCGACCCTGCCGGCCGACGCCGTGCAGAAGGAGCTCGAGATGCACGCCAGCTCGCTGCTCGCGGCGATCGACGCTGACATCGCGAACGACCCGTCGTACTACAGCCTGCTCCAGGCGGCCGCCATGCACATGCAGGGCACCGCAGCAGCACTCGCCGGTGGCATCGCCGCCGACAAGGGCATCCAGTAATCAGGTAGCCCCGAGTATCGGGAGCGGGAGAGGCGAACACGCTTCTCCCGCTTCCGCGGCTCACCAGAAGCACCAGATACACCACGCACCACCGACGCAGGGAGAGTCACATGAAGCGGATCGCGCTCGCCGCATCGCTCGTCACAGCCATCGCGCTCGTCGTGAACGCCGTCATCCACTTCATGCTCGCCGGCCCGTTCGACGGAAACCCCGGCACCGTCATCTCACAGGGCGGCCTGTTCCGGATCGAGGCGGTCGTCGACATCCTGGCCGCCCTTGTGATCGTGGTCAGGCCGCGTCTGCTCACCGCACTGGCAGCAGCCGTCGTCGCAGCAGGCGGACTCGGGCTGCTCCTCTTCACCGTCTACCTCCCGCTCGATCTCAGCTTCGCGGGTGGGCCGCTCATCTTCGAGCCGGCCTGGTACCAGGACAAGATCACCGCAGCACTCGCCCAGGCGATCGCCCTCGTCGCGGCTCTCGTTGTACTGCTCACGGTGCGGCGAACGTCAACCACTGTTCGGGATGGGAAGTAAGTGCGATGCTGAGCCTTGTGCCCCGTGAACCGGAGATCAGCGCAGAATCCTCCAAGGAGGGGATCGCGCGAGCCCAGCAGGAGCTGCTTGAGCGCATAGCGCTCGGCGACCAGCAGGCATTCAGCGAGCTCTATGATTCCATCGCACCCCGAGTTCTCGGGCTGGTCAAGCGGCTGCTGCGCGACCACTCGCAGTCCGAAGAGGTCACCCAGGAGATATTTCTCGAAATCTGGCAATCCGCCAGCCGATTTGATCCGAATAAGGGGGGAGCGGCTACGTGGATCCTCACGATGGCTCACCGCAGGGCGGTGGACCGGGTCAGGGCCTCGCAGGCTTCTCGTAACCGGGATGTCAAGATCGGCATCCGGGATTACAACCCCGACTACGACAATGTGTCGGAGTCGGTGGAGATCCGCGTCGAGCACGAGAGGGTGGAGCAGGCGATGAAGCGACTGACCGAGTTGCAGCGCCAGGCCGTGACCCTCGCGTACTACGGCGGCTACAGCCACAGCGAAGTGGCGGCAATGCTCAACGTGCCCGTGGGTACGGTGAAGACGCGTTTGCGAGATGGCATGATTCGCCTGCGTGACGAACTGGGGGTGGCATCGTGACCTCACAGAAGGATGCAGACAACCTGTCGGGTGCATACGCACTCAACGCGCTTGACAACGACGAACGAACCGAATTCGAGGCTCAACTGGGTGAGTCCGAGGAGACCCGAAACGAGGTGACTGAATTGTCCGATACAGCTGTACTGCTCGGCCTTGCGGTCGAACCCGTGGAGCCCTCGGCTGAGCTCAAGACGAGCATCATGGCCAAGTTGGCGTCCACACCGCAACTTCCGCGGGAGGTCGCCCCCGTGCGCACCCTCACACCCGCGCCGCAGATCGAGGATGACGCGCCTGCCGCCGCAACGGCGCGCATCCGCTGGTTCACCCGACCGGTCGCTGCGCTCACCGCCGTGGCTGCGGCGATCGCGATCATCGTGGGCGGCGGCGTTATCGCCAATTCCCTCATCGACAACGGCTCGCAGGTGGCCGAGGCCAACCAGCTCGCCGCGATCAACGCCGCAGACGACTTCCAGCAGACGGTAGTGGATGTCGACGGCGGCGGGTCCGCGAAGCTCGTCTGGTCGCTGGAGTTGGCCAGCTCCGCCCTGATCGTGGACGGCCTGAAGCAGTTGCCCAGCGACCGCACCTACGAACTCTGGTACATCGACGCGGCCGGGGCTCGCCCGGCCGGCGTGTTCTCGGTCGGCAGTGACGGCGGCACCTGGCAGGTGCTCGACGGCAAGATGGCGAAGGGCGACACCGTCGGCGTGACGGTCGAACCACGCGGTGGCTCCGAGTCGCCCACGACCGATCCGATCATCACAGTCGCGAGCGCCTAGCCCTTCAGCCCGGCAAGGCGCTTGACTGCTGCGAGTCCCGACGCACTACCGGGCCAGTGCCGATCCAGGGCGTCAATGCCCGCGTGGCGCACCACGAAGCGGAGCACCACCGCAACGATGATCGCGTCGTCTGCATAACCGATCACCGGGATGAAGTCGGGAACCAGGTCGATGGGCGAGAGCAGGTAGGCGAGCAGCACGAGGAGCCAGATTCGCACGCCGCGGGGCACCGTGCGATCGGCGGCAAGCCGACGCACGAGCCGCACGACGTCGGGCACGAGCCGAAGCGCCTCCCGCATGCTGGTCGTGTCACCCGAGGCGCGGGCCGCAACGGTGAGCAGCACCAGGAGCACCAGCCAGAGGGCGAGCACCCCGCCGACGATCGCGATCGTGAGCTGCCACCAGGTCACGAGGATCCTCGCTGCGCCACTATCAGCCACGCCTCACGCGCCGCGTAACCGGCGATCAGGATGCCCGCGGCCGGGTCGGCCCACCACCACCCGAGACTTGTGCTCAGCAACAGCCCCACCAGCACGGTGACGGCAACGAGGCCGTCCACGAAGGTCACCCGCCCTTCTGCAACGAGCACGGGGTTGCCGAGTTGCCGACCGGTGCGCGTCTTCGCGGCCGACAGGGCGAACATCACCACGGCGGTGACGCTGGTCCAGATCAGGCCGCCCGGGCTAGGGCTCGCATGGTGCCGGGCGAAGAGGGCGAAGACGGACTGGGCGACCAGGTAGACCGCGAGCGCTACGAATGCGATGCCGATCAGGCGCAGCGCGACGGCTCGTCTGTGCTCGCCGGTCTCCGACAGTTCCCAGATCACGACGGCACTCGCACCGATCTCGATGAGGCTGTCCAGGCCGAAGCCCACGAGTGCTACCGACGATGCCTGGGTGGCGAAGACCGCGAGCAGGGCCACGCCCACCACGTTCCAGCCGAGGGTGGCCCACTCCAGGCCGATGCCCCGGCGGCGCAGGCGCGTCTCGCGAGTCGGGTCGGTCATCCCGATACCGTAGCCGGTCATTCCCGTATGTCCCTCCGCCGTTCACCTTCGCGCCATGTTCCGTCTTTTTCGGCTCCGTAGATTCTCGAGGATGACGGACCCATCGACTCGTGCGGCCGCCCGCGTGATCGCGGTAGTTCCCGCACGCGGTGGCTCAGAGGGAGTGCCCGGCAAGAACCTGCGCCGGGTGGGTGGCGTCTCCCTCGTCGGCCGTGCAGTCGGTTCCGCGCGAGCGGCAGCACTCATCGACACCGTCTACGTCAGCACGGATGACGCCGCAATCGCGCGCGAGGCACGCGCGACCGGCGCACAGGTGATCGACCGCCCGTCCGGACTGGCCACGAGCATCGCGAGCTCTGAGGCGGCCCTGCTGCACGCGCTCGACTCCCTCGCGGCGGACCCCGAGATCCTCGTCTTCCTTCAGGCGACATCACCCTTCATCGACCCGGACGACCTCGACGCGGCCATCGCCCGCGTCGACTCGGGCGAGTGCGATGTGGTGTTCTCCGCACGGCCCAGCCACGCTTTCCTCTGGCGCGACGGCGACGCGGGTGCCACCGGGGTCAACCACGACCAGACCTACCGGCTGCGCCGACAGGATGCGGAGCCGCAGTTCCAGGAGTCCGGTGGCTTCTACGTGATGCGCGTCGACGGGTTCCGCGACGCCGGCTTCCGCTTCTTCGGCCGCATCGGCATCGCCGTGGTCGCTGATCTCACCGCCGTGGAGATCGACTCGCTCGACGACCTCGAACTCGCCCGCTCGCTCGCCCCGATCGTCGAGGGCATCGAGCCCATCGACGTGGATGCCGTGGTCACCGACTTCGACGGCGTCCACACCGACGACCGCGTGCACGTGGGCGCAGACGGGCGGGAGTGGGTCACGGCCAGTCGCTCCGATGGCATGGGGGTCGGCCTGCTGCGGGCCGCCGGCATCCGCTTGCTCATCATCTCCACGGAGACGAACCCGGTGGTGGCGGCCCGCGCCGCCAAGCTCGGCGTGGAGTCGAGGCAGGGCGTGCACGACAAGCGCACCGTGTTGGCGCTCTGGGCGGCGGAGCAGGGGCTTTCGCTCGATCGCATCGCCTATCTCGGCAATGACGTGAACGACCTCGGCTGCCTCGACCTCGTGGGCTGGCCGATCGCGGTGGCGGATGCCCACCCTGCGGTCATCGCGGCTTCTCGCGTCGTTCTCTCCCGCAGCGGTGGCCACGGCGCCGTACGCGAACTCGCTGACCGCGTGCTCATCGCGGCCCCTGATCAACCCACACTCCCGTCCGCACCAATCCAGGAGGAATCATGGTCGCAATCGGCTCACATCAGGTAGGTCCCGGAGAACCGGTCTACGTCATCGCCGAGATCGGGCTGAATCACAATGGCGATGTCGAACTCGCCAAGCAGCTCATCGATGTTGCGGCGAACGCCGGGGCGCAGGCGGTCAAGTTCCAGAAGCGCACGCCGGAGATCTCGACACCAGAGCACATGAAGAACACCCCGCGCGAGACGCCGTGGGGCACCATGACCTACCTCGAGTATCGCTATCGCGTGGAGTTCGATCGCGAGCAGTACGTGGAGATCGGCGACTACGCCACGTTGCAGGGTCTGGATTGGTTCGCGTCACCGTGGGATGAGCCCTCTGTCGCGTTCCTCGAGGATCTCAACGTTGTTGCGCACAAGGTCGCATCCGCGTCGGTGACCGATATCGGCCTGCTGCGTGCCCTCGCGGACACCGGCAAGCCGATCATCCTGTCCACCGGCATGTCCACGATCGACCAGATCGATGCCGCGGTGGATGTGCTGGGCACGGAGAACCTCGTGATCCTGCACGCCACCTCGACCTATCCGCTGCCGCCAGAAGAGGCGAACCTGCGCACGATCACGACGCTGCGTGGACGCTACGTCGGGGTGCCGATCGGCTACTCCGGTCACGAGCGCGGGTTGCAGATCTCCATCGCGGCTGTTGCGCTCGGCGCCACCATGGTCGAGCGCCACATCACCCCGGACCGCACCATGTGGGGGTCGGACCATGCTGCGTCGCTCGAGCCGGGCGGCTTCGAGCACCTTGTGCGCGACATCCGGATCGTCTCGGAGGCCATGGGCGACGGCGTGAAGCGCGTGTTCCCGGGAGAGCTCGCTCCGCTGGCCAAGCTGCGCAGGGTCGTCGCGTGAAAGTACTCGGCATCGCCGATTCCGACTCGTACGTGAAGTGGGGCGCGGCGATGCTCGAGCGCATGCCCGCGGCGTGGCACCGCGACCTGGTCGTGTTGCGCACCCCCGCGCTGCCCAGTTCGGGTCAACTGGGCTCGGCGCTGTCCGGAACCCGCTTCGCTGCCGAGCAGACCCCGGTCATTGACCTGGCCGCCCTGTCCGAGATGGTCGCGCGCGAGCAACCGGATGTCGTGCTGCTCTCCGTGCGCGGCCCCGTCGTGCGCGTGCTGGTGCGCATGATCGTCGCAACCATGCCGCGCCGCCCCGTGATCGTGAGCGGGTTGCCCGGCATCTCGATACCGGAAACCCTCAACGCGGTCTACTACCGCTCCCAGGTGGACTACTTCGTACTGCACAGCAAGCGCGAGGTCGCGGCCTTCGCTGCGCTCGCCGACCGACTCGGCGTCGGCCAGGACTTCGGGCTGGCGTCGCTGCCGTTCCTGCCGCCGCGACGAACCGCGGCTCCCCGCGGCGACGACATCGTGTTCGCCGCCCAGGCCAAGGTGCCGAGGGCATTGGAGCAGCGGCAGGATGTGGTGCGCTGGCTCGCGGAGACGGCTCGCCGGAATCCGCACCGCCGGGTGGTGATCAAACTGCGGGGGATCGTCGGTGAGGCGCAGACCCACTCGGAGAAGTATCCGTACGACGTACTGGTGGACGAGCTCGAAGAGCGTCCGGAGAACCTCGTCGTGTCGACGGGGCCAATGTCACAGAGCCTTGATCGGGCCGCCGCGCTCGTCACGGTGAGTTCCACCGCGGCGATCGAGGCGATCGCGATCGGGGTGCCGGTGCTTGCTCTCGACGATTTCGGGGTGAGCGCGAACCTGATCAACGTCGTCTTCGAAGACAGCGGCCTGCTCGCCAACTCGGCCGCCCTGATGGCCGGCGAGTTCAGCGAACCGAGCGAGCGCTGGCTCGACGAGAACTACTTCCACGCGCCGACCGATGAGACCTGGCTCACGGGCATCGAGGCGGCAGTGCTGCGTCGTGAGGCCGGCGCGCTGGTGCTGCGACCGCAGTTCCGCGGGAGCATCGGCGGAAACCTGCGTCGCGTCTGGGATCGCAAGCGCGCGCTTGGCGGGTACGACCGGTCGTTCTCCGGCTACCTCGCACTGGCCGTGGGGCTGCCACTGCGCGGAGCCGTGCGCAAACTGCGGGCGCTGAAGGCCAGGGCCGGCAGGGCCCGCGACCGTACGGAGCCGGTTCTCGAACTGCGCTAGTTGTTCAGCGGCTAGACGGGAACCGAGAGGATCGCGACGCCGGCAGCGACGGTTCCGATCAGGTACAGCCCGACACCTCCGCGGATGCAGATCGATTTCTGCCGCTCGGCGATCGGGAGCGCCCAGGCCAGCACCGGGCATCCCGCCCAGCCCAGGCCGGCGACCCCGATAAGGGCAAGGGCAGCGCCCACCCACCAGACGATCTCCGGCACCATCGGCATGTCCGCCGGGCGCCACCCCGCGGCGAGCAGCCCGGCGAGCGGGATGCCGCTGGCGATGATCGCTGCCGCGAACCAGATGGTTCCGGTGAAGACGATGCGCCGGAGTTCGCCCACGACGGATTCGTCGTCGACGCCTCCGACGATTGCGTCGGGCACTGACGGGGTGCTGGACTTGGTGCTTGGCTGCTGAACAGTCATCGCGGTTACCTCCCACGAGTTCCGAATCGGTACAACCACACTAAATTTCCGCAGCCGTCGGTGCAGCCCCGATCACCGGACTCGAAGCTGGCATTCAGGAACTGGCACGGGGTGGGCGAGTGCAGCAGACTGGCAGCATGACCACTGAGATCGACAACGAGGAAACCATCGCCAAGGTCACCGACCGGTTGGTGGAGAAGAATCCGGATGTCGCTCGCAGCGAGATCGAGTCAGTCGTGCGCCAGGAGTTCGACGGCTTGGTCGGTCGCCCGGTGAAGGACTACCTCGCAGTGCTCACCGAGCGTGCGGCGAAGAAGCGGCTCAAGAAGATCCGCTACTGAGCCGCCGCCAGACCGCTTCGCGGCCCGACGGAAATGCTCAGCGAGGGCCCCGCTCGGTAAGCATCAACCGAACGTGCCTACTTATCCGAATTTGCCGGAAACGTAATCCTCGGTGGCCTGCACGCTCGGCTTCGAGAACATCGTGTTGGTGTCGTCGTACTCGATGAGCTTGCCGGGCTGGCCGGTGCCGGCGATGTTGAAGAACGCGGTGCGGTCGGAGACGCGCGAAGCCTGCTGCATGTTGTGGGTCACGATCACGATCGTGTACTCCTGCTTGAGCTCCTCGATGAGGTCCTCGATGGCGAGAGTGGAGATCGGGTCGAGGGCCGAGCAGGGCTCGTCCATCAGGATGACCTCGGGGGCGACCGCGATGGCGCGAGCGATGCACAGGCGCTGCTGCTGTCCACCGGAGAGTCCGGAGCCGGGGAGCGCGAGGCGGTCCTTCACCTCGTTCCACAGGTTGGCGCCGCGCAGCGACTGCTCGACGAGGTCGTCGCCCTCGGTCTTCGACATCCGCCGGTTGTTGAGCTTGACGCCCGCGAGCACGTTGTCGCGGATCGACATGGTGGGGAACGGGTTGGGTCGCTGGAACACCATGCCCACCTGGCGGCGAACGAGCACCGGGTCGACGCCGGCGCCGTAGAGGTTGTTGCCGTCGATCAGCACCTCGCCTTCGACGTGCGCCCCTGGCGTCACCTCGTGCATTCGGTTGAGCGTGCGCAGGAAGGTGGTCTTGCCGCATCCGCTCGGGCCGATGAAGGCGGTGACGGTGCGGGGCTCGATGGTCAGCGTGACGCCCTCAACGGCCTTGAACTTGCCGTAGTAGACGTTGAGGTCATTGACTTCGATGCGCTTGGACACGTGGGTTCCTTTGGCTGTTTCTATTGGGTCTGCCGGCTCAGCGGCCGAGCTTGGGGGAGAAGATGCGGGCGACCAGTCGGGCGATCAGGTTGAGCAGCATGACGATCAGGATCAGGGTGAGCGCTCCGGCCCAGGCCCGGTCGAGGTAGGGCTGCACGTCGCTACCAGGGTTCGCGTACTGGTTGTAGACGAACACCGGCAGCGACATGATGCGGTCTTTGAACAGGTCGTAGTTCATGCTCGCGGTGAATCCGGCAATGATCAGCAGCGGGGCCGTCTCACCGATGACGCGGGCGATGGCCAGCGTGATGCCGGTGGTGATACCGGCGATGGATGTCGGGATCACGATCTTCAGGATCGTGAGCCACTTCGGCACCCCCAGCGCGTACGACGCCTCGCGCAGCTCGTTCGGAACGAGTTTGAGCATTTCCTCGCTGGAGCGCACCACCACCGGGATCATCAGCAGCGATAGGGCCACCGACCCACCGAAACCGAAGCGGATGCCCGGGTCGTGAAACAGCAGCGCGAACAGCGCGAACGCGAACAGCCCGGCCACGATCGAGGGGATGCCGGTCATCACATCCACGAAGAACGTGATTGCTTTCGCGAGGGTGCCCTTGCCGTACTCGACCAGGTAGATCGAGGTGAGCAGCCCCACGGGCACCGAGATCAGGGTGGCCATGCCGGTGATGAGCAGCGTGCCGATGATGGCGTGCAGCGCGCCGCCGCCGCCGTTGCTGTCACCCACCACGTTGCGCATGGACGAGGTGAAGAAAGTGGGGTCGAAGCGTGCAAGACCGTTCGCCGCGACCGTGTACAACAGCGAGACGAGCGGGAGCAGCGCGATGATGAACGCCGTGGCGACCAACGACGTGACCAGGCGGTCCTTGGCCTGCCGGATTCCCTCGACGAGATACGCGACCACGAAGATCAGCACGTCGAAGAGGATCGTGCCGAGGAAGATCGCGGCCGCGATGTTGAAGTCCTTGTCGTTGTTCGCCATCCGCACGAACACGAAGATCACGACCATGACGGCGATACTGCCGAGGAACAGCACCGGTATCGCCCAGCGCGGCAGGCGCCCGGTGGTGAGCGAGTTGACGATGCCCGCGGTCGGGGTGGTCGTGGTCACTAGTTCGCTCCGGAGAATGCCTTGCGGCGGTTGATGACGATGCGGGCGATGCTGTTGATCACGAGGGTGATCACGAACAGGATGAGACCGGTCGCGATCAGCGCGTTCACGTCGACGCCGTGCGACTCTGGAAAGTTCAGCGCAATGTTTCCGGCGATGGTCGACGGGTTCTGCGAGCTGGTGAGCACGAAGCTCACGACGAGCGCGGGGGAGAGCACCATGGCCACGACCATGGTCTCGCCGAGGGCGCGGCCAAGGCCGAGCATCGCAGCCGAGATCATGCCGGGGCGACCGAACGGGATGACCGCCATCTGGATCATCTCCCAGCGCGTGGACCCGAGGGCGAGCGCCGCCTCCTCGTGCAGGCGCGGAGTCTGCAGGAAGACCTCGCGCGTGACGGCGGTGATGATCGGGATGATCATGACGGCGAGCACGATGGCCACCGTGAGGATGGTGCGACCGGTGCCGGATACCGGCGGGCTGAATAGCGGGAACCAGCCCAGGTTCTCCACCAGCCAGTCGTAGAGCGGCGTGACGGCCGGGGCGAGGACCTTGATGCCCCAGAGGCCGAAGACGACGGAGGGTACCGCCGCGAGCAGGTCGATGATGTAGCCGAGACCCTGTGCGAGCCGGCGGGGCGCGTAGTGCGAGATGAAGAGCGCGATGCCGATCGAGATCGGGAGCGCGAGGAGCAGGGCGAGGAACGCGGCCCAGACGGTTCCGAAGGCCAGGGGGCCAACGTAGGCCCAGAAGCTCGATGGCGACCCCTTGAGGGTGGCCGGGTCGACCACGAGGGCCGGGATGCTCTGTGCGATCAGGAAGACCGCGACCGCAGCGAGGGCCGCGAGGATGAGGCTGCCCGCCACCAAGGTGGCGCCGGAGAAGACTCGATCCGCTGGTCGGAGGGTGGCTCGGGGCGACGCTGGAGCTGTCGTCATTGCGGTGTGCCTTGGACCCGTCTGCTTAGTGTGGGGATGAGCCTAAGTCTGTCGGGCTGTGACCAACCGTGCAACGCGCGGAGGTCACAGCCCGACAGGTGTTCAGGATGCTACTTGATGCCCTCGAGGACGGTCGCGATCTTGTCCGAGAGGTCAGCGGTCAGCGGCGCGGAGCCGGCAGCTGATGCCGCCGCCGTCTGGCCGTCCTGGCTGGTGATGTACCCGATGTACGCCTTGACCAGTTCGGCCGCGGCCGGGTCGACGAACGAGGTGCAGGTGTCGATGTAGCTCACGAGAACCAGCGGGTAGTGGGTCGGGTCGGTCGTCGTGCGGTTGACCTTGATCGACAGGTCGGTGTCACCAGCGGTGTCACCGGCCGGCGACTCTGCGACAACAGCAGCGGCACCATCAGCGGAAGGAGCAACGAACTTGTCGCCGACCTTGACCGACACGATTCCGAGCTTGCCGGCCTTCGAGAAGTCGGCGTAGCCGATCGTGTTCGTGCCGTTGGTCACTGCGTCCACGACACCGGAGGTGCCCTGTGCAGCCTCACCGACCTGGTAGGGGTAGGTGTCAGCCGGAGCGGCATCCCAGACCTCGGGAGCAACCTTGTTGAGGTAGTCGCCGAAGTTCTTCGAGGTACCCGAGTCGTCCGAGCGGTGCACGGCGGTGATCGGGGCCGACGGCAGCTTGGCGTCCTTGTTGAGCGCGACGATGGCCGGGTCATCCCAGCTGGTGATCGTGCCCTTGAAGATGCCGGCGATGGTCGCTGCGTCGAGGTTGAGGTCCTTTACACCCTCGACGTTGAAGATCACGGCGATCGGGGAGATGTAGTCGGGTACCTGGATGTAGCCGGTGTCCGGCGTGCAACCGGCGAAGCCGCCGGCGATCTCCTCGGGCTTGAGCGCCGAGTCGGAGCCGGCGAAGTCGACGCCACCCGCGATGAACGCGGTGCGGCCCGCACCGGAACCGGCGGGGTCGTAGTTGATGGTGACATCCGGGTTTGCGGTCTGGAACGCGGCGATCCAGGCCTCCTGGGCGGAGCCCTGTGCGGAGGAGCCGGATGCGTCGATGGTGCCGCTCAGGGTGCTCTCGGTGGGAGCGGCGGTCGGGGCGGCCTCGTTGGCTGCACACGAGGACAGGGCAAGGGTGCCCGCGATTGCAATGGCAGCTACGGTGCCAAGGCGCTTGAAGTTCACTGTGTTGTGTTCCCTTCGGGAATGTGTCTTGTAGAGATGGGCCGGTGCGACCCGAGAGAACACGCTATGCAGAGCGGGTAACCACGGTCGTCCCGCAAGGTGAACGGGAGGTTAACGGGCGCGGAATACCGGGCGACTCAGGCGCGTTGCGGCGGACCGGTGGTTGAGGCGGACGCAGTCCGGTCTCGAAACCACTACGTGCGACGCTCGGTCTCGAGACCGTCGCTACGCTCCGCCTCGACCAGCGGCGACGCTCCGCCTCGACCAGCGGCGACTCAGGCGCGTTGCGGCACCGGTTCCAGGTTGGCTGCGTGGATCTCGGTCGCCACGATGCCCGACTTCGGGTGCTGGCGCGACACGTGGATCACGGCGAAGTCTCCGGTCGAGAGGGAGGCGGCCAGCCGCAGCTCGGCATCCAC
>JBDUEC010000055.1:0-11846 GCA_040002655.1 Rhodoglobus sp.
GTGCCGGGCCGGGCGTGGGTGAGGAACCGCGGGGTGTCGTGGGTGTCGAGCGCGTTCATGGTGTGCAGGCGCACCCGCCACGGAAAGCCAGCCACGAACTGGCGGTGCGACTCGAAGAAGTCGTGCCCGCTGTACTCGGTGGTGCGGCCAAGGGTCATGCCGAGGCCGCCGATCGCCGGGCTGTGCGGTTCGCTCAGCCAGTTCCAGACCGGGCGGGTGAAGTTGGCGTAGGTCATGGCCCCATGCCAGGCGTCGCCGCGGAAGTCGCTGGTTGCGTCGTTGGTGGATTCGCCGAGCAGGATGGTGTCCTGGTTGATCTCGACCATGGTGTCGCGAATGGTCCTGCGCACGGACTCGTTGTGGTCCTCGGCGAGGTAGCGGCCGGTCATGTTGGCCACGTCGATGCGCCAGCCGTCCAGCTTGAATGGCTCGCGCATCCACTTGGCCACCACGGAGTCTGGGCCTTCGATGAAGCGTTCGCGCAACAGTTCGGAGTTCCAGTTGAACTTGGGCAGCGACGGCACCCCGAGCCACGAGACGTAGTCGACGTTCTCCGGATCGAGCCAGTAGTAGAAGGCGCTCTCCAGCGCGGCGGGATCACGATGCGCTGCGCGGAACCATTCGTGCGCATCGCCAGAGTGGTTGGAGGTGAGGTCGCCGATCACGTGCAGTCCCCTGCGGTGTGCCGCGTCGACCAGCGACACGAGCGCATCGTCGCCCCCGAGCAGCGGATCGACCTCGTCGAACGAGAGGGCGTCGTAGCGGTGGTTGGAGCGGGCGGGGAACACCGGCGTGAGGTAGACCATGGTGACGCCGAGGCGCTCGAGGTGGTCCAGGTGCTCCTCGATTCCCGCCAGATCGCCACCGTAGAACTGGCGCGGGGTGTCCGGGCCGATGTGGATGGGCTCGTCGGTCCACTTCGCCGGAAGCGCCCAGTCGGGCAGAGGCCGGGCATCCGCTGCCGCAGAGCGGGCGAACCGGTCGGGGAAGATCTGGTACATCACCGTGGTGCGGCCCCACTCGGGCGGTGGTTCGAACGCGATGAGCCGGAAGTCATCGGAGTCGAGCGTCTCGGTCGCGTGCACCCCGGTGGCGTTGAGCCACACGTTCGAGCCGTCGGCCAGGCTGATCAGAAACCGGTAGCCGTGTACAGGGTTCTCGACCTCGATCTCGGCCTCCCACCAGGACCAGCCGCTTCTCGAGATCACGAACGACGCGACTGCGAAGCGGGGCTCGTGGTCGGGGTTGGATCGCGTATGCACGTCGATCACCGGGCCGTACTCGTCGGGGATGCGCACCCGCACTCGCACCCGGTCGCCGAGCGCGGGCGACGGGGTGGAGACATAGAGCGGCGAGCCGTCGTGGTGCGGCACAAGCGTGGTCACGTGTGAACAGTACTGGCCGTGTGTTTCGGGCAGGTTAGAGCCTCTGCAAACGCTTGCAGTAGGGTTTTCCCATGGCCACAGGAACAACCCCGGAATCGACCGCGCCCGAAACCGGATCGTCGGTCGCGCGCACCGCCGATGAGTGGTGGCGCACCGCCGTGATCTACCAGATCTACCCGCGCTCCTTCGCGGATTCCAATGGCGACGGCATCGGCGACCTGCCGGGAATCACGGCCCGCCTCGACGCACTCGTCGAGCTCGGCGTCGACGCGATCTGGCTTTCCCCCTTCTTCACGTCACCGCAGAAGGACGCGGGTTATGACGTGGCTGACTACTGCGACATCGACCCGTTGTTCGGCACCCTGGGCGACTTCGACCGGATGCAGGCCAGGGCTCACGAACTCGGCCTGCGGGTGATCGTCGACCTGGTTCCCAATCACTCCTCCGACCAGCACGTCTGGTTCCAGGCCGCGCTGGCGGCCCCGGAGGGATCCCCCGAACGCGACCGCTACATGTTCCGCGACGGCAAGGGCCCGAACGGTGACGAGGCCCCGAACAACTGGGAGTCGGTGTTCGGCGGCCCGGCCTGGGAGCGCATCACGAACCCCGACGGCACGCCCGGCCAGTGGTACCTGCACATCTTCGACGTGAGCCAGCCCGACCTCAACTGGGAGAACCCGTGGGTGCGGGAGCAGTTCGTCGACATCCTGCGCTTCTGGCTCGACCGCGGCGTCGACGGCTTCCGAGTGGATGTCGCCCACGGCCTGATCAAGGCGGCCGGACTTCCCGACTACACGCCACCACTCCACGGCGGAAGCATGGGCGGTGGCGACTTCGAGGGCACCGATCTGGAGCCAGGGATCAGCGCAGAGGACGACGTACCGCCGTACTGGGCCCAGCCCGGCGTGCACGAGATCTACCGGTCGTGGCACGCGGTGCTCGAGGAGTACCCGGGCGACCGGGTGCTCTGCGCCGAAGCCTGGGTGGAACCGCTCACCAAGCTGGCCGACTGGGTGCGCCCCGACGAGATGCAGCAGGCCTTCAACTTCTCCTACCTCGAGACCCCGTGGACCGGGCCGGCTCTTCGCCGCATCATCGACTCCTCCATCGCGGCTTTCGGGGGCGTCGGCGCCCCGAGCACGTGGGTGCTCTCCAACCACGACGTGGTGCGCCACGCCAGCCGCCTCGCCCTCACCGCCGAGAACCCGCAGGGCGCCGGCATCGGGCCGGACTCACCCGGCAAGCCCGACCCCGTGCTGGGCCTGCGCCGCGGTCGCGCCGCAACGGCACTCATGCTGGCGCTGCCGGGCAGCGCGTACGTCTACCAGGGCGAGGAGCTCGGCCTGCACGAGGTCATCGACCTACCCGACTCCGCGCGCCAGGACCCCACCTGGTTCCGCACCAAACACGAGAAGTACGGCCGCGATGGATGCCGCGTGCCGATCCCCTGGGAGGCCGACAAGCCGTCGTACGGGTTCGGGCCGTCGGGCAACAGCTGGCTGCCGCAGCCCGCGGACTGGGGTCCGCTCTCCCGGGACGCCGAGATCGGTGTTCCCGGCAGCACCCTCGAGATGTATCGCTTGGCACTCGCGCTGCGCAGGGAACACGGGCTCGGGGCGGGAACTGTCCAGTGGCTGCCCGGCTACGGCGAGGGCGTCGTCGCCTTCACGAACGGAGCAGTCACCGTGATCGCCAACACTGGGTCGGTCGCGGTGGAACTTCCGGTGGGTGACATCCTGCTCGCCAGCGAGGCGATCACCGGCGGCGCGCTGCCCGCCGACACGACCGTCTGGTTGGGCGCGTAACCGCGCTGGTTGCGGTTCAGTAGGGGACGGTCTCGAAACCGCCCCGCGCGGCGCCGGGTCTCGAGACCGGCTTCGCCGCCTCGACCAGCGAAACTCAGACGGCGTTCGCCGTGAGCCAGGCGAAGGGGTCCACCGCGACGCCATCGAGGTGGATCTCGAAGTGCAGGTGGGGGCCGGTCGCTGACCCGGTCATCCCGACCAGTCCGACGAAGTCCCCGACCTTCACCTGGGTGCCGACGGTCAACGGGCTCGAGTTCATCTGCATGTGGGCGTAGATGCTCTGCACCTTCTGGCCGTTGATCATGTGGTCGATGGTCACGTTGTTGCCGAGACCGCTGTCGGAGACTTCGGCGAAGCTGACGACGCCGTCGGCGATCGCGTAGATGGGTGCACCCTCGCCCGGGGTGAAGTCGACGCCCTTGTGGAAGGTCGAGCAGCCGAAGCACGGCGAGACCCGGTCGCCCCAGCCGTCGGTGATCGGCACGGGGTAGGGGAACGGCCAGCGCACGGCACCGCTGGTCGCGGTGAAGGAGTAGCTGCGATTGCCGTACTTGAGCTGGAGCTGCTCGGCGTAGGAGATCACGGTGAACGCGTCGCGCACGGTGGCGAGCTGCACCACGGAGTCCGCTACGGAGATCGACTGGGTCGGGAGCTTCTCGGCCGCGATGGTGGCCGCCGGCGTGGTGGCCGTCATGAATGCGTTGGCCGGCACCGACATCCCGACCACGAGTGCACCCGCGAAGAGCATGGCCGCGAACGACAACCCCTTCGCTGCGGCCCGCTGCTGGAACGGCTTCTTGGGCGGCCGGCCCGTGAGGCCCTTCATCGAGATTCCGCGAACGCGCATGGATGCCGGCTTGCCCCGACCGCGGTCCGCGCGGCGTGGGTAGGCGGCGGCCCTCGACGGCGCGCGCCGCGCGGATGGGGCGTGCGGTGCTGTCCAGGCATCCGGTGCCGGCTGCTGCGCACGCGGCGGCTCGATCGCTCCGAACAGCGCGTCGAGACCCTCTGTGGCCGCCGGGCGGTCGATCGGCACCGGAGTGCTCAGGGGAACGACGGTAGGAACGGGAATGGCGACCGCCTGGGCGGCTTCCCGCTCGCGGAGTTCGCGACGGGTGAGGGGAACGAAGGAATCAGGCACTAGACGGCGAACTCCGCCACGGCTTTGGCGTCGCTCGCCAGGTCACCGAAAACTCGTGACATGGTGGGACTCCTCTGAGAAGCGATCCGCCGTGTTCGGCGCGATCCTGTTCGTCGGGCACGTATTTCTACGCAACAACCGCCTCACCGGGAGCGACCCAGCGAATATAACGGATTAGTGAAGGTTACCCGCTGGGCGCAGCAATCGCCAGCGCGGCTCAGACGCCGAGGCCCCGCAGCGTGGTTTCGAGGAGCGCGGCCAGTTGTGGCTCGGCCGCGAGGATGAAGTCCCGGCTCGGTGCGGCATCCGCCAGTCCCTTGACGGTGGCGCCGGCCTCTCGCGCGACGAGGGCACCCGCCGCGTGGTCCCACGGGCTCAGCGTGCGCTCGAAGTAGGCATTCAGCCGGCCGGATGCCACGAAGCAGAGGTCGAGCGATGCCGTGCCCTGGCGCCGAATGTCGCGCACCTGAGGGAGCAGTTGGGCGACCACCGCGCCCTGCTTTCCGCGCATCGCGGAGTCGTAGGCGAAGCCGGTGGCCACCAGCGCTTGGGAGAGGTCGACCGGGTCCGCGACGCGGATGGGCTGCCCGTTCAGGTACGCCCCCTCGCCGACCGCGGCAGTGAACGTCTCATCGATCGCCGGATTCACGACGCACGCGGCGAGCGCCCGCCAGGTGAGCGGATCGGGCTCGCCCTCGACCACGGCGATGCTCACCGCGTAGTGCGGGATGCCGTAGAGAAAGTTCACGGTGCCGTCGATCGGATCCACGATCCAGGTGAGGCCGCTCGAGCCCTTCTCGGCGCCGCTCTCCTCCCCGAAGAAGCCGTCATTCGGTCGGGCATCCGCGATCAACGAGCGGATGAGCGCCTCGGTCTCGCGGTCGGCCAGCGTCACGATATCCACCGGCGACGACTTGCTGTCCGCTACCTCCACGCCCTGCGAGCGTCGCAGCTTCGCCAGGGCGCCGGCCTCGGTCGCGATGGACGTGGCGAGTCGCAGCAGTTCGTTGTCGGGCACGGGTCGAGCCTAGCTAGACCTCGTACTCCTCTTCGTCCTCGACGTAGCCGAGCTCCTGCTTGTAACGCTTGTCGCGCTCGGCCATGGCGAACGTGAGTTGTTTGTACTCGGCGTCGGTGATCAGCCCGTCGCGGTGTGCGCGCGAGAGGTCACTGCTCAGCGCGTAGGCGGGGTCGATGTCCGGTCCGAGCTTCGCCCAGATCGCGGCGAGGGCTGCATCCTCAGTCATGCAGCAATTATGCGGGGTTGCCGGCGATCTGGGCAGCCCGAACCTGCTCGCTGAACTCGCGGCCGGCCTCCAGCACCGCGTCGATCAGTTCGCGGGTGGGCGTCGCAGTCGGGTCGAGCCACTCGTCGTAGAACGCCTCGGGCACCAGCAGCGGCATGCGGTCGTGGATGCCCGCGAGATCCTGGCGGGCCGGCTGCATCACGATCGAGTAGCAGGTGACCGGATCCTCGTCGCCGATGCGACCGGTCTGAGTCACACCCGCCATCGCGAAGACTCCGCCCGTGTCGAACGCGTACCAGTCGCGGCTCGGTTTCTGCATCTCGAACCAGGATGTCGCGGGCACGAGGGCGCGTCCCTTGGCGTTGCCCGGCTTATCCTGCAAGCGTTCCGACCGGGTGTTGATCGAAGGGAACTTGGATGGCGCGCCACCGATCAGGAAGCCCCACCACGCCAGTTCGAGGGAGCGACCGGACTCGCTGCCGGTCACGATCGGGTTGAGGTTGCGCAGGTTCTTGCCCGTGGGTCGCAGGGTCTCACCCGCGTTCTTCTCCGCCCAGGCCCTGAGGTTCTCGATCATCTCGACGTCGTTCGCGGCCGCGAGGCCGCGGTAGTCGCCGATCCTGGGGTCGAGCCCGTAACTAGCGCACATGGCTACAGCGTGGCACGCGCCACAGACAGCCCGCCTACTTCTTGGCGGCGGGCGTGCGGTTCTCGGCGGACACCATCCAGGCGAACTGCTCCAGGCGCTCGATGATCGCGTGCAGGATGTCCGAGCTGGTCGGATCCTCCTCATCGACCTGGTCGTGCACCTCGCGCATCGTGGCCACCGTGGCCTCCAGCCGCTCGGTTACGAGGTCCACGGTCTCGGCGGTGTCGATCTCGCCGTTCGGGTACTCCTGCAGAGTGGTGGTCGCCGCCACCGTATCGCTGCGGCCGTCGGGCACCGCGTGCAGTGCACGCAATCGCTCCGCCACGGTGTCGCTGAAAGTGCGCGCATCCTCGATAATCTCGTCGAGCACCCGGTGGGTATCGCGGAAGTTCTTGCCGACCACATTCCAGTGCGCCTGCTTGCCCTGCATCTGCAGCTCGAGTAGGTCGACGAGCACCTTTTGCAGGTTGTCGGTCAGCTGCCTGGATGCCGTGAAACCGGACTCCGCATTCTGCTGGCGGGTGACGCGCGCGCCGCTTCCGGCGGGAGCTTTGGACGTGGGGGGAGTTGTTGCGTTCATACCTCCACGCTATGCACGCCCCGTTGGGCAGCACAGGGGTCGACCCGAACGCGGGCGAGTGCTAGAACGCGCGGCGCATACTGTCGTCTTCGCCGCGACTTCGCAACCTCTTGCCGCACAGGGCGGTCGCGAGCAAGATGGACCGAATGAAGGAGTTGCATGACGACGAGGGCCCTGTGTTCGTCGAGAACCGAGTGACAGAAGCCCTGGAGCACCTGGCAGTAGCCCTTGCGGAAAGCAGGATGTCCGCGACCGTGACCCTGCACCCGTCCGACCAACAGGGCGAAATCTCATTCACCCTCGGCATGGACCGGCCGAGCGACCGGCCGCACGCGGTGCGTGCAAAACCGGAAACCGGTGAACCCAGTCACCTGGGACCTGAAGACCTGTAAGCAACCAACCTTCCAACATCACCAACCTGCAAAGGCACCTCGTGGGATACCTGTACTACGGCCGCCCCGGCGAAGAGATCGATATCGACGACCGTGCGCTCGCGCATCTCAAGGTCGTGATGCTCGCAAAGCTCAGACGGGGCGAATCGTTCGCCTTCTCCTTCCAGCACGACGTGAAGGACGGCAGTGGGCGATCCACGATCTGGCTGCACCCGGCAATCGCGCTCCAGTTCAACTTCCTCGGCTCTCGCCAACCCGCGATCAATCGCACGTGGCTGGACGCGCTGATGACCGCCGCCAACAGCGTCGATGGGCTTCGATTGCTGCCCGAACCGGCGGACGCGGCAGAGGCGGAACCGACCGCCTCGTCCTGACCTCACGGGCGAAGTCGCCCTTGCCACGACCACGAAAACGACTTGGCGAATCGAACGGATGTGCTTCCGCCTACCGGGTCGCTCGCCGCCTGACAACCCTCCGCACGCTCTCGGGCATCCGACTAACGTGAGGAGGTGATTGAGAACTGGCCCGGCACTGCATACCCCCTTGGAGCGACCTGGACGGGTCGCGGCACGAACTTCGCTCTCTTCAGCGAGATCGCGGAGGGCGTCGAACTCTGCCTCTTCGCAGAGAACGGTACGGAGACGCGCGTCGCGATCCAGGAGGTCGACGCTTTCATCTGGCACACCTACCTGCCGAACATCGGCCCGGGCCAGCGCTACGGATACCGCGTCACGGGGCCGTACGACCCGAGCAAGGGCCAGCGCGCCAACCCGGCCAAGCTGCTGCTCGACCCGTACGCGAAGGCAACCTGCGGCGACTTCGACTGGGACCAGTCGCTCTTCTCGTACACCTTCGGTGACCCCGACTCCCGCAACGACGAAGATTCAGCGACGCACATGATGCTCGGCGTCGTGGTGGACCAGAGCTTCGACTGGACCGGAGACGTGAAGCCGCGGATCCCCTATAACCAAACGGTGATCTACGAAGCGCACGTGAAGGGGCTCACCCAACTGCACCCGGACATCCCGGATCACGAACGCGGTACCTACAGCGCCCTGGCCCACCGGTCGATTATCGAGCACCTACAGCGCATCGGGGCCACGGCGCTCGAGCTGATGCCGGTGCAGCAGTTCGTGAACGACTCCACGTTGCAGCAGAAGGGGCTCTCGAACTACTGGGGCTACAACACGATCGGATTCTTCGCGCCGCATTCCGCCTACTCGTCGGCCGGGGAGCTCGGTCAGCAGGTCGACGAGTTCAAGTCGATGGTGCGGGCCATGCACGAGGCCGGCATCGAGGTGATTCTCGACGTGGTCTACAACCACACCGCGGAGGGGAATCACATGGGGCCGACCCTGTCGTTCCGTGGCATTGACAACGCCGCGTACTACCGGCTGGTCGAGGGCGATGAAGCGCACTACTTCGATACGACGGGCACCGGCAACTCGTTCAACGTGCGGCATCCGCACTCGCTGCAGCTGATCATGGATTCGCTGCGGTACTGGGTGACCGAGATGCATGTTGATGGCTTCCGGTTCGACCTGGCTGCGACCCTGGCGCGCGAGTTCTACGAGGTGGACCGGCTCTCCACCTTCTTCGAGCTCGTGCAGCAGGACCCGATCGTCTCGCAGGTCAAACTCATCGCCGAGCCGTGGGACGTCGGCGACGGCGGCTATCAGGTGGGCAACTTCCCCCCGCAGTGGACCGAGTGGAACGGCAAGTACCGCGACACCGTGCGCGACTTCTGGCGCGGCGAACCGGCCACCCTCGGCGAGTTCGCGAACCGCCTGAGCGGATCCCCCGACCTCTATGAGGAGGACGGACGCCGGCCGGTCGCATCCATCAACTTCGTCACCGCCCACGATGGCTTCACCCTGCGCGACCTGGTCTCATACAACGAGAAGCACAACCTGGCCAACGGAGAGAACTCGAACGACGGCGAGTCGAGCAACCGATCGTGGAACAGCGGCGCCGAAGGACCAACGGATGACGCCGCCGTCAACGCGCTCCGCGCCCGCCAGCAGCGCAACTTCCTCGCGACACTGCTGCTCTCGCAGGGCGTGCCGATGATCTCCCACGGGGACGAACTCGGGCGCACCCAGCAGGGCAACAACAACACCTACGCGCAGGACTCAGAGCTGTCGTGGGTGCACTGGGAGGAAGCCGACCATGACCTGATCGACTTCGTGGCAGGGCTTGCGAAACTGCGGAACGAGCATCCGACATTCCGGCGCCGTCGGTTCTTCAACGGCCGGCCGATCCACGTGCGCGGGGCCGGCGAGCCGCTCCCCGACATCGAGTGGCTCTCCACCGACGCCTCCCCGATGACCACAGACGACTGGGACACCGACTATGTGAAGTCGGCTGGCGTGTTCCTGAACGGCGCCGGCATCCGCGGTCGCGGCCCACGCGGCGAGCGCATCACCGACGACAACGTTCTGCTGTACTTCAACGCCTCCGAGGAAGACGTGGAATTCACACTGCCGTCAGGGGAGTACGGCTCCCAGTGGTTCGTGGCCGTGGACACCGCCGCCGGCGAGAGCGATGAGCATGTTCTGGCCGGGTCGCCGCTCACCGTGGTCTCCCGCTCGATGTTGCTACTGGTGAGCGCGTGACGCTTCCCGTATCGACCTACCGGCTGCAGGTCACCGCGACCTTCGACCTGGATGCCGCTGCAGCCCTGATCGACTACCTGCACGATCTCGGGGCGGACTGGGTCTACCTCTCGCCCCTGTTGGTGGCGGAGCCGGGGTCTGACCACGGGTACGACGTGGTGGACCACTCCCAGGTGGACCCCGCTCGCGGTGGCGCAGCGGGGCTCGCCCGCCTCTCCCGGGCCGCGCACCGGGCGGAGATGGGCGTGCTGGTCGATATTGTTCCGAACCACGTTGGCGTGGCAACGCCCGCGAACAACGCCTGGTGGTGGCACGTGCTGCTGAACGGGCGGGGCTCCCGCTACGCCGAGGCCTTCGACATCGACTGGGACTTCGGAGGCGGGCGCCTGCGCATTCCGGTGCTCGGCGACGACGCCACCCTGACCGTGGTCGACGGGCAGCTGGACTACTTCGGCCTGCGCTTTCCGATCGCCCCAGGTACGGGCGAGGGTTCGCCCGATGAGGTCCACGCGCGCCAGCACTACGAGCTGGTCGACTGGCGGCGGGCGGATGCCGAGCTGAACTACCGGCGCTTCTTTGCGGTCAACTCGCTCGCCGGCATCCGCGTGGAGATTCCGTGGGTGTTCGAGGAGTCACACGTGGAGATCACGCGCTGGGTGCGCGACGGGCTCATCGACGGGCTGCGGGTCGACCACCCCGACGGCTTGCTCGATCCGGGCGGATACCTCGACGATCTCGCCAGGGCCACTGGTTCCACCTACGTATTGGTGGAGAAGATCCTCGAGGGCGACGAGCAACTGCCGCCGCACTGGCAGGCCGCCGGCACGACCGGCTACGACGCGCTCGGCGACATCGACCGGGTACTCGTGGACCCAGCCGGGCAGGTTCGGCTCGATCGGGTCGACGGCGGCCAGTCGTGGCCTGAGCTCATTCACGCAACGCGTCTCGGCATCGCGAACGGCATCCTGCGGTCGGAGATCCTGCGCATTGCGCGCATCATTGCGGACGAGACCGGCGCGGAGGTCGAGGGGGCGGATTCGGCGCTCGCCGAGCTGGCCGCATCCTTCCCCGTCTACCGTTCCTACCTGCCGTACGGCGCCGAGCATCTGGCCGAGGCAGAACAGGGCGCGCGGGCCCGCCGACCCGACCTGGCTGGAGTGTTCGACGCCCTCATGCCGCTCCTGAACGATCCGGGGCATCCGGCGGCCCAGCGGCTGCAGCAGACCACGGGCATGGTGATGGCGAAGGGGGTAGAGGACACCGCCTTCTATCGCTACTCGCGGCTGGCGTCGCTGACCGAAGTCGGCGGCGACCCGTCGGAGTTCTCGATCTCCGTGGAGGAGTTCCACGCCCGACAGGAGCGCCGGCAGGCTGCCTTCCCCGCCTCGCAGACCACTCTCTCCACCCACGACACCAAGCGCGGGGAGGATGTGCGGGCCCGCATTGACGTGCTCTCCGAGCTGCCGGCCGCCTGGCGGGAGACCCTCGCGCGCCTGCGAGAGCTGGCGCCGCTCGGCAACGCGCCGCTCGAGAATCTGCTCTGGGAGACGATCGTGGGGGCGTGGCCGGTCTCCCGCGAACGGCTGCACGGCTACGCCGAAAAGGCCGCGCGGGAAGCCGGGGATGCCACCGGCTGGGCCAGCCCAGATGAGGACTTCGAGACGCGCATGCACGCGCTCATCGACGCCGCGTTCGACGCCCCCGCCGTGGCCCAGGAACTCGAGGCGTTCGTGGGCAGAATCGCCCAGCACGGCTGGTCGAACTCCCTCTCGGCCAAGTTGATCCAACTCACCGCTCCCGGCGTTCCCGACGTCTACCAGGGCAGCGAACTGTGGGAGACGTCGCTGGTCGACCCCGACAATCGACGCGCCGTCGACTTCGAGCTGCGCCGACGGTTGCTCGCCGAGCTCGAGTCCGGCGGCAAGCCAGCCATCGACGAGACCGGTGCAGCAAAGCTGCTCGTCACCTCCCGGGCACTGCGGCTGCGGCGCGACCGACCCGAGCTGTTCACCCGGTACGCGCCCGTCGCGGC
>JBDUEC010000056.1:0-11764 GCA_040002655.1 Rhodoglobus sp.
CGAGATCGTGAACGTGATCGTGCGCGCGCCTCGCATCGTCAACATCGCGACGAAGGGCTAGCGCCCCACAGGCTCTGGGCTGAGCGCGAGAGCAGCCCGGTCCGCGGCGGCTCGCTGCCGGAAGAGCCGCCAACCGCTCAGCGCGGCGACAACTGCCGCCAGCAGGAACGATGCCCCCAGGATCAGCAACAACAATTGTTGTGGCTCTCCAACAAATGCTGCAGCGACTAATGCGATTAGCCCGAGCCCGCCGATCGAAGTGACCATGGTGGTCATCAGCCGGCGTGTTCTGGCCGGGTTCGGGATGGGCAGTGCGCCGCCGTTCGCGGCCTTCAGCACTACCACTTGCCGACGCCAGTCACGACTGCGCAGTTGGCTGAGCACGATGCGAGCGAACACGAGGAGAATGAACTCGATCTCTGCCACAACTCGCAGCGCGGGAACCGCGAAAACAACGACGACGACGATGATCGTCGCGGCCGTGAGCGCGAACCCGATGTAGGTGTAGCGCAACTGGAGGTTCACGGCACCCTTTCCTCCTCCACAGAGTAGCGGTGCGTCGATCGGCCACGGAAGCCGCCCCAAGGCGGCCGGGTTCTCCGGGTGTTCGTAGCGTTGCTCGCATGAGCGCGGTCCCGTCCTCGGCAGATCGGCGTGCCCGAGTGCGCGTCGGGGTCGGCGCTGCCGTCGTGCTGGTGCTGGTGGCTCTCGGTCTGGCTGTGATCGTCGCGGCAATGTCGCCGCACGGGCAGTCGCAGTCGATCGCGCCGGCCGTGCCGACAGCGGCGGCCGGTGGTGAAGGGCAGAGCGCGTCTATTTTGGTGCACTTGCTCGGCGCGGTGGAGCATCCGGGGCTGTATGAGCTGCACGATGGCGCCCGGGCGGTGGATGCGGTGGCCGCTGCGGGCGGCTTTCTCGACTCGGCTGACCAGTCCCAGATCAATCTGGCGCGCTTCGTCGCAGACGGCGAGCAGATTTACGTGCCTGCGATCGGCGAGGTGCCGGCGGCGGTGCCGGGCGGGTCGGTCGGCGGCAAGGTCAACATCAACACAGCGGATGCCGCGGCCCTCGACACCCTGCCCCGGGTCGGCCCCGCCATGGCCGCCCGCATCATCGAGTGGCGCGAGACCAACGGACGCTTCAGCTCCATCGAGGATCTCATGAACGTCACCGGCATCGGCGACAAGACGTTCGAGGGCCTCAAGGACCTCGTGACCGTATGAGAATCGACCTACGGTTGGCCGTGCCCGCTATGGCCGCCTGGGTTGCAGCGTTCGTGTCGATCGCGGTGCCCTCTGTGTGGGTGGTGGTCGCCTGCTGGGTCGTGGCAGCCGCCGTCACCGCTGTCGCGTTCGCTCGCGGCCGGGCGTGGGCGGTGGTTGCCCTCGCCGCCGCGGTGGCAGCCATGGTCTGCTCGTCGGCCGCCGTGCAGGCGCAGCAGCGGCAACCCCCGGCCCTCGTGGAGCTCGCGTCGCACTCCTCTCACGTCTCGATGCTCCTCGAGACGACGCAGACGACCGGTCCGCACACCTCCCCGTTTTCGGCTCGGCTGGTGGCCGTCGGCGATGTCGGGTACTCGAGTCCGGTGCTCGTGTTCGGTGCGACGCCGACCGAACGCACGGGCATCGGCACGCGGTTCGCGCTGGAGGGCACTCTTGCCGGCACGAGCCCGGACGACGACACGGCGTTTCTGGTCTTCGGCCGCGGAGCTCTGGTGAAGGTTGCCGATCCGCCGTGGTTCCTGGACTGGGCGAACGGCCTGCGTTCGGGGTTCGCTTCGGCGTCCAGTGCGTTGCCGGGGGAGGGCGGGCAACTGCTGCCGGGGCTCGCCATCGGGGACACCGGGGCGGTGAGTTCGCAGCTTGATTCCGCGATGAAGGCGACGTCGCTCAGCCATTTGACCGCGGTATCCGGTGCGAATTGTGCCGTGATCATCGGGCTGATCATGGCGGTCGGGGGCGCGGCTGGGGTTTCGCGCGGGGTGCGTATCGGGTCCTCGCTCTCGGTGCTGGTGGGGTTCGTCGTGCTCGTGACTCCGGAGCCGAGTGTGCTGCGCGCGGCCGTGATGGCGACCCTGGTGCTGGTGGCGCTGGGCGGCGGGCGACCCGTGCGGGGCATCCCGGTGCTGAGCCTCGCGGTGATCGCGCTGCTGGTGATCGACCCGTGGCTGAGCCGCAACTTCGGGTTCGCCCTGTCGGTTCTGGCCACCGGTGGGCTGCTCACGCTGGCTGGTCCGCTCGCCCGGTGGCTGACCCGTTTTCTGCCGCTCGGCGTGGCTGCGGCCGTCTCGATCCCACTAGCGGCGCAACTGGCCTGCCAGCCGGTGCTGCTGATGCTCAACTCCACTCTGCCGACCTACGGGATCGTCGCGAACATCCTCGCCGAGCCGGCCGCGCCGATCGCCACGGTGGTCGGGCTGCTCGCCTGCGTCGCCCTCCCGGCCGCGCCGGGCCTCGGGGGTGTGCTCGCACACGTGGCCTGGCTGCCGTCGGCCTGGATCGCCGCGGTGGCCCGTTTTTTCGCAGGGCTGCCCGGTGCCGCCATTCCCTGGCCGGCTGGGCTGGCCGGTGTCGGATTGTTGGCCGTGATCACCGTGCTTCTGCTGCTTCTCGTGTTCGGCTTCCGGCGCCGAGCCGTGGCCGCTGCGCTCGTGGTCGTCCTGGTGGGTTGGGGTGCGATCGCGGGGGGATCCCGCATCAGCCAGGTGATCAGTCGCCCCGCCGACTGGCAGATCGCCGCCTGCGACGTGGGGCAGGGCGATGCCGTGTTCGTGCGGAGCGCGGGGCAGGTCGCGCTCATCGATACCGGTCGCGAGCCTGCGCTCATGACCAAGTGCCTGGACGAGCTCGGGATCAGCCACATCGACTTGCTCGTGCTCACCCATTTCGACATGGATCACATCGGTGGCACGTCCGCCGTCTACGGCATGGTCGATCGCGCCTTCATCGGGCCGATCGCCGAACCGGCCGACGAGGGCTTCATCGCCAACCTGGTCGCCAACGACATGCCGGTCGAGCAGGTCAGTCGCGGGCCGACCGGTCTTCTCGGTGAGCTGCGCTGGGAGGTGATCTGGCCGCCCGCGCACCTCGGCAGCATCGAACCGGGCAACCCGGCGAGCGTCACCCTGGAGTTCCTGCCCGCGGGGCAGTGCGCGAGCGGATGCCTCAGCTCACTGTTCCTCGGAGACCTCCCCGAGAGCAGCCAGAGCCGCATCGCCGCGACTGTGCCGCTGCCGGTACTGGACGTGGTCAAGGTCAGCCACCACGGATCCGCCGACCAGAGTCCGCGCCTGTATGAGGCGATCCGTGCGACGGTGGGCGTGATCGGAGTCGGCGCCGACAACACCTACGGGCACCCGACCCAGAAGCTGCTGGAGATACTCGAGTCCACCGGTACCTGGGCGGCCCGAACCGATCGCTATGGTCTGATCCTGCTGTCACCCGGCGCGACGCCCGGTACGGTCTCGGTCTGGACGGAGAAGCCTGGCGACGACGGTGCCGCCGGTTAGGCTTGACGCAGTCGAATCGCAAGGAGACGCGTGGCAGCCAAGGCGCAGGCGGCAAAGGCCGCCATACCCCAGCTCAGCTGGGACAAGGTGCGCCCCGCCAAGGTGGTGCTGGTCTCCGGCACAGAGGGATTCCTGGCCGATCGGGCCATCCGCCTGCTGCGCGACACCCTGAAAACCGAGGACCCGAGCGTCGAGGTCAACGACATCGAGGCCGACCAGTACGGCCCGGGTGAACTCATCACCCTGGCGAGCCCGTCGCTGTTCAATGAGCCGCGGCTGATCCGGGTCACCGGGGTCGAGAAGTGCACCGATGCTTTCATCATCGAGACCCTCAGCTACCTGGAGAACCCGGCCGACGACACCTACCTCGTGCTTCGTCACGCGGGCGGCGTGCGCGGCAAGAAGCTGCTCGACGCGGTGCGCGGCGGGCTCGGCGGCGGCATTGAAATCGTGTGCGCAGAGCTCAAGAAAGACACCGAGAAGACGGAGTTCGCGGCCGCGGAGTTCGCGAACGCGGGGCGCCGGGTCACCGGCAACGCCATCCGCGCGCTGGTTTCGGCCTTCTCTGACGACCTCGCCGAGCTCGCGGCGGCCTGCCAGCAGTTGCTCGCTGACGCCAGCGAGGAGATCACCGAAGCCACCGTTGAGAAGTACTACTCGGGCCGAGTGGAGACCAACGCGTTTCGGGTGGCAGACATTGCCATCGCGGGCCGAAAGGGAGACGCCCTCATCCTGCTGCGCCACGCGATCGCGAGCGGGGCAGACCCGGTGCCGATCGTGGCCGCCTTCGCGGCCAAGCTGCGCACCATGGCGAAGGTGGCCGGAGCCCGTGGGTCGTCCATGCAGCTCGCCCAGCAGTTCGGGCTCGCACCGTGGCAGGTCGAGCGGGCGCAGCGCGACGTGCGCGGCTGGAGCGACGCCGGGCTCGGGCGCTGTATCGAACTCATCGCCGAGACGGACGCCCAGGTCAAGGGTGGCGGTCGCGACCCGGTCTACGCCTTGGAGAAGATGGTCGGCGCGATCTCCGAGCGCGGGTCCAACTAGCCCGGCTGTTCCGTCGCGGTGATCGAGCCGGAGTAAAAGGTCTCCCGGTCAGAGTCGCAGCCCTGGATCACATTCGGCGTCGGCAGGACCACCGCGGTGCTGTCATCCCGGTGCGGGATCGTCACGCGGACAGAGGGCTTTCACGGTCTGGAACGTAGCACGACGGAAACGCAGAACGCCCCGCCCGAGTGGGCGAGGCGTTCGAATTCTGCGGGCAGATCTACAGAGCTGCGACCTGCTTGGCGATGGCCGACTTGCGGTTCGCTGCCTGGTTCTTGTGGATGACGCCCTTGCTGGCTGCCTTGTCGAGCTTCTTGCTCGCGAGCAGCAGCGACGCGGCTGCCTTCGTCTTGTCACCGGCGGTGATGGCCTCGCGGGTGGCGCGAACGGCCGTCTTGACCTCGCTCTTGACCGCCTTGTTGCGGTCCTGGGCCTTCTTGTTGGTGCCGATGCGCTTGATCTGCGACTTGATGTTTGCCACTGTTTTACCTTCTGGTCGGTCTGGATGTTTGCGGGCAGCCGAGGAAGAGAATCGAAGACTCGGATTCTCGGCCGCGAATCGCGCTGCACCGCTGACGGGTGTGGCGCGCAAGCCAAGGGTAAACATTACCAGCTTGAGCAGCCGAACGGCAATCGGCACGGGAGCCGTTTGTCGCAATCGCATAGCCTGATGCCATGCCGCAGCTCGCCCCGCACATCGCCTCGGTTCCCGGGTCGGGCATCCGCCACATCTTCGAACTGGCGCAGAAGCTCGACGACGTCATCTACCTGAGTGTCGGCGAGCCCGACGTACCCGTCGCACCACACATCGCCGCGGCCGCCGAGCGGGCGTGGCAGAACGACGAGACCAACTACACCCCGAACGGCGGAATCGCCCCGCTGCGGGCCGTGATCGTCGACAAGCTCGCGCGGGAGAACGACCTGCACGTCGAGGTCGAACAGGTCTGGGTGACAGCGGGCGCGACCCAGGGCCTGTACCAGGCGATGACCCTCACGCTCGGTGCGGGCGACGAGGTGCTGCTGCCCGATCCCGGCTACACGACATTCACGATGAACGCGCGGATGCTCGACGCGGTCCCGGTGCCGTACTCACTGCTGCCGGAAAACGGCTTCCTGCCCTCGATCGAGGAGTTGGAACGGCTCGTGACCGAGCGCACGCGGGTGATCATCGTCAACACGCCGTCCAACCCGCTCGGCGTGATCTTCCCCGAGTCGACCCTGCGCGAGCTCCTCGCGTTCGCCCGTCGCCACGACCTGTGGGTCATCAGTGATGAGGTCTACGAGTACTTCACCTACGGCGAGAAGCACGTCAGCATCGCGAGCTTCGACACGGAGAACCGGGTATTCAGCGCGTTCTCGCTGTCCAAGACCTACGCGATGACCGGCATCCGGGTCGGCTACCTCATCACTCCGCCCGGGCTCGCCGCCACCATGCGCACCGTGCAGGAGGCGGCGATCAGCTGCGTCAACACGCCGGGACAGTACGCGGCGATCGCGGCAATCACGGGGGATCACGCCCACGTGTCCGCCGCTCGGGAGCACTATCGCGAGAACCTGGATGCCGCGACGCGCCTGCTCGATGAGCGCGGCATCCGCTACCACCGGCCGCAGGGCTCGTTCTACCTGTGGGTGGATGTCAGTCACCTCAGCGGCGGGGATGTCGCGGCCTGGGCCGAAGCGTTCCTGCTCGCAGAACGGGTCGCGGTGGCTCCTGGCAGCGCCTTCGGGCGCTCGGGCGAGGGCTGGATCCGGGTGTGTGCCGCCGCCACGGAAGCGGACCTGCTCGCCGGGCTCGGCAGGCTGACCTCGCCTGCAACTCAGGGTTAAACCCCCGCGAATTCGGGGGTTACCCGGATGCCGCCCCTTGGCGCCTTTTTCTAGGCTCGAACCATGACCACAACCATTGACACTGCACCCACCGCCACCGCCCCCGCGGTCTCCAGCCAGCAGACGCTCGGCATCACCAGCCTGGTGCTGGGGATCGCGTCGATCGCGCTGAGCCTCACGTTCATCGTGCCGATCGCCGCGATCGTCGTCGGCATCCTCGCCCTGCAGCGGGAGGCCACTAGCCGCACGCTCGCCATCTGGGGCATCGTCACCGGCGGGTTCGCGCTCGCAGGTGGCCTCATCCTCGGCGTGATCGGACTGGCGCTGTTCGTGCCGTTCGGCCTGATCGGCCTCGGCGCCTTCGGCTGGTAACGCCCGCCGTACAACGACTGCAGATGCCCCGGCTCGGGCGGCCGGGGCATCCGCACGTCCGGTGTCTCGTAAACTAGGTGCGCCCTGCCAGTCGGCGGGAACCCCCTTATGAACGGCGCACGTTGAGTCCACGAGCCACCACGGCCCTGCAACCGGCCTCGACTGACCCCGCGTTCATCCGCAATTTCTGCATCATTGCGCACATCGACCACGGCAAGTCGACCCTCGCCGACCGCATGCTCGGCATCACCGGCGTCGTGAGCGACCGCGACATGCGCGCCCAGTATCTCGACCGCATGGACATCGAGCGCGAGCGCGGCATCACCATCAAGAGCCAGGCGGTGCGGATGCCGTGGGCGCTCGGCAGCGACACCTACGCCCTCAACATGATCGACACCCCAGGCCACGTGGACTTCACGTACGAGGTGTCCCGGAGCCTGGCTGCGTGCGAGGGGGCGATCCTGCTGGTGGATGCCGCCCAGGGCATTGAAGCCCAGACACTTGCGAACCTGTACCTGGCTCTCGATAACGACCTCACGATCATCCCGGTGCTGAACAAGATCGACCTGCCCGCGGCCGACCCGGACAAGTACTCCCGGGAGCTCGCGAGCCTCATCGGCGGCAAGCCGGAAGACGTGCTGCGGGTCAGCGGCAAGACCGGTGCGGGCGTCGCCGACCTGCTCGACCGCGTGGTCGAACTCATCCCTGCACCGAAGGGTGACCCGAACGCGCCGACCCGCGCGATGATCTTCGACTCCGTGTACGACTCCTACCGCGGAGTCATCACCTACGTGCGCATGATCGACGGCAAGCTGACCCCGCGCGAGCGCATCCAGATGATGTCGACGCGCGCGGTGCACGAACTGCTCGAAATCGGCGTAAGCGCACCGGAGCCGACCCCCACCAAGGGACTCGGCGTCGGCGAGGTCGGCTACCTCATCACCGGCGTGAAGGATGTGCGCCAGAGCAAGGTGGGCGACACCGTCACCAACGCGGCCAAGCCCTCGACGAACGCGCTCCCGGGATACACGGACCCCAAGCCGATGGTGTTCTCGGGCCTGTATCCAATCGACGGCAGCGACTATCCGATCCTGCGGGAGGCGCTCGACAAGCTGAAGCTGTCCGATGCCTCCCTCAACTACGAGCCCGAAACATCCGTTGCGCTGGGCTTCGGCTTCCGCTGTGGTTTCCTTGGACTGCTGCATCTCGAGATCGTCACGGAGCGCCTCGAGCGCGAGTTCGGCCTCGACCTGATCGCGACGGCGCCCTCGGTGCCCTACGAGGTGCTCACCGAGGACAAGAAGCACTACACGGTCACCAATCCGAGCGAGTTCCCCTCTGGCACCAAGATCGCCAGTGTGAGCGAGCCGATGGTGCGGGCGGCGATTCTCGCGCCCAAGGACTACGTGGGCACGATCATGGAGCTCTGCCAGTCCAAGCGCGGCACCCTGATCGGCATGGACTACCTCGGCGAAGACCGGGTGGAGATCAAGTACACGATGCCGCTCGGCGAGATCGTGTTCGACTTCTTCGACCAGCTCAAGAGCAAGACGGCCGGCTACGCGTCACTGGACTACGAGCCGAGCGGCGAGGCGGAGGCCGACCTGGTGAAGGTCGACATCCTGCTGCAGGGCGAGGCAGTGGATGCGTTCAGCGCGATCGTGCACCGCGACAAGGCATACGCCTACGGCGTGCTCATGACTGAGCGCCTCAAGAAGCTGATTCCGCGCCAGCAGTTCGAGGTGCCGATCCAGGCCGCGATCGGCGCCCGCATCATCGCCCGGGAGTCGATCTCCGCGATGCGCAAAGACGTGCTCGCCAAGTGCTACGGCGGTGACATCACCCGCAAGCGCAAGCTGCTCGAGAAGCAGAAAGAGGGCAAGAAGCGCATGAAGATGGTCGGTCGCGTAGAGGTGCCGCAGGAGGCCTTCGTGGCGGCCCTGACCGGCGACGTGGAGAAGAAAGACAAGAAGTAGTGAGCCGCACGGCGCTCTGGGAGCGTGCGGTCAGCTACGCGGCGGTGGGGGCGACCCAGGCGCCGGACCTGATGCAGTTCCCGCCCGAGGGGTATCGGCCGGTGGAGCGCCGCGCGCGCATTGGGCACGGCGACGCCCGCTTCGAGTTCGCGTGGGTTGCCGCGATGAGCTGGGGGATCCAGCGGGGGAGCGGGTTCCGCATCCGCCATGCCGATCGCCCCGGAGGTCAGCCCGAGCACGTGCTCTACGGACCGGACGGCACCGAACTGCTCATGCCCGGTGACACGGTGGAGCTCGTGATTCCGCTCGGGCCGTTCGGCGTCAGGGCGCCCGCGCGGGTCGTCTACGTCGTTGACGAGCCGACGCGCAAGGGTTTCGCCTACGGAACGCTGCCGGGGCACCCGGAGGATGGCGAAGAGGCCTTCGTGGTCGACCAGCGGGATGACGGCTCGGTGTGGATCACTATCCGCGCGTTCTCGCGACCCGCGAACCGATTCTGGTGGACGGTGTACCCGGTGCTGCGCCTCGTGCAGGAATACTACACGCGCCGCTACCTGCGGGCGCTGGCCGTACCGATCGACTGAGTAATGGCGGCGATCACCTCGTCGAGACCTTCCTCGAGGTCGTCGACAACGACGAGGGCGCTGGTCTCCTTGAGGGAAGCCGCGGTGAAGGCACCCGTCGCGACGGCGATGAACGGGATGCCCGCCGAGTCGGCCGCCTCCCCGTCCTTCGGGGTATCGCCGACGATCACGGCGTGCGCGTCGCCGATGGATGCCCCGACCAGCGCGGTCAACGCGTGTCGGGTCGGCGACTCGTGGCCGAAGAACGAGTGATCCCAGTCGAACAGCTCAGGGTCGATTCCGGCCGCGGCCACCTTGTAGCGCGCTCGCCGTGGACCGTTGCCGGTGAGTAGCGCGTTGGTCCAGCCGTGCGCGGTGACCTCGGCAAGCGCCTCCAGCACTCCCGCCGCGCGCTCGCGGGTCTCGCCCAGTTCGTACGTGGCCAGGGAGAGCTCGTCGAGCCGGGTGAGTACGGCGGGTAGGGCGGCGACATCAAGGCCGTTGACCCCGAGGATCTCGGCGAGCAGCTGCCCCTCCGTCATTCCGTGCGGGTCCTTCACGCGCACCGTCGGCGCCGTGCCGGTGACGTCACGGATCGAGTCGACGTAGAGGCTGCCGGCCTTCACGTTGTTGAGGATGAGCGTTCCGTCGATGTCCCAGAGGATGTAGGTGGTCACCGGTCAATTCTCCCGGGTGGCAGACTCGATTCGTGAACAGGACGGTGCGCGCGGTAACAGCGGCGATCATGCGCAGCCCCGCACGGCACGTGCTGCGGCCCCTGATCACCCCGCTCGACCGGTTCCTGTTCCGCATCTCGGGCGGCCGCTGGAAGCTCAGCGCACCCATGATTCCCTCCCTGATGCTGTTCACCACCGGGGCGAAGAGTGGCCTGCGACGCGAGACGCCGCTCATGTGCTTTCCCCAGCCAGACGGCACGTGGTACATCGCGGGCAGCAATTTCGGGCTGGAGAAGCATCCGGCCTGGAGCGCCAACCTCATCGCCAACCCGGATGCCGAGATCCACTACCGCAGGGCGCTGCACGCCGTCCACGCAGCGCTGCTGACCCCCGCCGAAACCGAGGCGATCTGGCCGACGCTGGACCAGCAGTGGCCCCACTACCGCGACTACGAGAAGACCGCCAAGCGCGACATCCGGGTCTTCCGCCTGGTGGCCCGCTGATGCCGAGCGCGCTGCCACTCGCCGACCCGGCTCCGCTTGACGGGCTGCTGCCCGTGTCCGTCGCCGAGGGCGCAGCCGAACGAAAGTTCGGCGTCTACCTGCACGTGCCGTTCTGCCGGGTGCGCTGCGGCTACTGCGACTTCAACACCTACACGTCGGACGAGCTCCGGGGCGCCAAGCGCACCGACTACGCAGGGCAGGCGATCACCGAGATCGGCCAGGCCGCGCGGGTTCTCGAGGCCGCAACGCTGCCGGCGCGCCCGGTGAGCACGGTGTTCTTCGGCGGCGGCACGCCCACCCTGCTGCCGGTGACTGACCTCGCCGCGATGCTGCACGCGGTCGTCGACACCTGGGGGCTTGAGCCGGGGGCCGAGGTAACCACGGAGGCGAATCCGGACTCCGTTGACCTCGACTACCTGCTCGCGCTGAAGGCGGCGGGCTTCACCCGGGTGTCGTTCGGCATGCAGTCGGCCGTGCCGCACGTGTTGGCCACGCTCGAGCGCACGCACGACCCCGAGCGGATCCCGCTGGTCGTCGACTGGGCCCGCCAGGCGGGCCTGCAGGTCAGCCTCGATCTCATCTACGGCACCCCGGGCGAGAGCATCGACGACTGGAAGACGTCGCTCGACCACGCGATCGCCCAGAGGCCCGACCACATCTCGGCGTACGCGCTGATCGTGGAGGAGGGCACGAAACTCGCCCGCCAGATCAAGCGCGGCGAGGTCGCGACACCCGACGACGACCTCCAGGCGGACATGTACGAGCTCGCCGATCGCGCCCTCGCGGCCGACGATTTCGGCTGGTACGAGGTGAGCAACTGGGCACGCGACGAGGAGCACCAGAGCCGCCATAATCTCGCCTACTGGCAGGGGCACGACTGGTGGGGCATCGGCCCGGGGTCACACAGCCACGTCGGTGGTGTGCGCTGGTGGAACGTGAAGCACCCGGCCGCCTACGCGGAGCGCATCGCGGCGGGTGAGTCGCCCGCGGCGGGCCGTGAAACTCTCGACGACGAGACCCGGCGGGTGGAGAGCGTGCTGCTCCGCAGCCGCGTCCGCGAGGGTCTACAGACCAGCGAGCTCGGGGAGAACGGCAGACGGGCCGTGGCCGGACTCATCGCGGACGGACTCGTGGACGGGGCATCCGCTGTGCACGGCACGATTGTGCTCACGCTGAAGGGTCGCCTGCTCGCGGACGCTGTTGTGAGAGCCCTGACCGCCTAGCTCACGCGGTGCTAGCTAACAAACTTGATGGCAAGCGGGTAGGTGTACTGCTGGCCGCTGTTCGCGGCGAC
>JBDUEC010000057.1:0-11740 GCA_040002655.1 Rhodoglobus sp.
GCGTCGGCACTGCTGGGAGCGTCGGTGGACGTGGACTCGGCGGTGGCATCCGCTGGCGCCGCCTTCTTCTGACGCTTGCCATCGAGGCGCACGCCACGGATGGTGAGGATGATGAACAGACCCATGCTGGCAACGATCGCGGAATCCGCGACGTTGAAGATCGCCGGGAATCCGATCACCTGGATGAAGTCGACGACGTGACCGATGCCGAAACCCGGTTCGCGGAACAACCGATCCGTGAGGTTGCCGAGGTTGCCGCCCAGCAGCATCCCGAACAACACGGCCCAGCCGAGCGAGCGGATGCGGTGCGCGAAGGCCACGATGAAGATTGCGACGGCCGTGGCGATGATCGCGAAGATCCAGGTGGTTCCGCTGCCCAGCGAGAAGGCGGCTCCGGGATTCTTGACGAAATGCAGTTGCAGCACCTCGCCCACGACGTGCACGACCTCCCCCTCGCTGAGGTTCGACACGATGAGGTACTTCGCGAGCTGGTCGAGCGCGTAGATGACCACAGCCACAACAGCAAGAAGCGCGAGAGCCCGTGGACTGGGCCTCGCGCGACCTGCTGTTGGCGTTGGGCTAGTTGGTTCCGGCAAAGCCGGCGTAGCCGCCCTGCGCGGGGGCGACAGGAGCAGCGACCGGCGCGGCTGCGTAGGCAGCGGGCTGGCTCTGGGCTCCGGTCGTCAGCACATTGGTGGCATCCAGGTCGCGCAGCTGGCCCTCGATGTAGCCCTTGAGCTTCTGGCGGTACTCACGCTCGAAGGTGCGCAGTTCGTCGATGCGGTGCTCCAACTGCTGGCGCTCCTGGTCGAGCGTGTTGAGCTGCTGACGCTGCTTGGTCTCCGCCTCGGAGACGACGCGCGCGGCAGTTGCGTGACCCTCGGCGATGAGAGCATCACGCTTCTCCACGCCCTCACGCACGTGCTCCTCGTGGAGCCGGCGCGCGAGCTGGAGCAGGTTGTTGGTGTTGCTCGGGTCCATGGCATTGGCGTCCACACCGGGAGCCGCATAAGCGGGCGGCGTGACGGGCACCGGAGCCGCAGCGAACTGTTCCTGCGGCGCAGGGAATGCCTGGGCGGCCGGCGCACCGCTGCGCTGGAGCTCGTTGATGCGAGCGTCATTGGCGACGAGGCGCTGGCGCAGCTCCTCGTTCTCCTGGTTGAGCCTGCGGAGCTCGACGACCACCTCATCGAGGAAGTCGTCCACCTCGTCCTGGTCGTAGCCCTCACGGAACTTGGTCGGTTGGAACCGCTTGTTGACCACATCTTCAGGAGTCAATGCCATTGCCGTCACCTCAAAAACTTTCTATCGCCGCGCATAACGTTCAGCTAACGCTTTACATATTACTCAGAGAACCTGATCGGAACCCCCGTCGATATTCAGCGTACCCCGCGAGGCTCAGTTGATGAACCCGGCAACGATCCAGGTCAGGAGGATGCACGCGAGCATTACGATGCTCCACGCGAAGTCGAGCGCCACACCACCGATTCGCGCGGGGCGCACAAAACGGCGCACGAACGTGATCGGCGGATCCGTCACAGTGAAGATCGCCTCGGCCAGCACCAGCCCGAAACCGCGCGGCCTCCACTGCCGTGCAAACGTGCGGGCAAGGTCGAGAACGAAACGAGCCCACATGACAACGAAGAACACGTTGAGCGCGACGTAGACGACCGTCGCCAGTACTCCGACGACGGTCATCGGCAGGAGCGCGAGCTACTGCTGGGCGAAGAAGGAGGCCTCGACATCCGACTCGGCCTCAGCGTGGTCGCCACTCACCGCGACATGCGCCGGGGACAGCAGGAAGACTTTGTTCGTCACACGCTCGATCTTGCCGTAGAGACCCTGTGAGAGTCCGCTGGCGAAATCGATGAGGCGACGCGCATCCGGCTCACTCATCTGTGAGAGGTTGATGATCACCGGAATGCCCTCACGGAAGTTCTCCGCGATGACCTGCGCATCCTTATACGCGCGCGGGTGCACAGTGAGAATCTCGTTCATCTCGGCCGGCGCGGCGTTGCGCGTCGACGGACGACGGAGCGGCGTCACCTGGGCGCGCGGCGCGGCGGACGAGTGCGCTACGGGCGCCACAGGGGCTACCGGCGCGACCTGTTCGTAGTCGTCGTATTCCTCATCGGCGAGGCCGAGGTAGACCATTGTCTTGCGCAGGGGGTTGACCATTATGTCCTCCGAGTGGTGAAGCTCCTGCGTTGAGATTAACCGGCCTCCGGTCGGTTTCCCGTGATTGCCGTGCCAATTCGTAGGTGTGTCGCGCCCTCCATGATTGCTTCCCGGAAGTCGCCGGACATGCCCATAGAGAGCCGGTCGGCCTCCGGAGCCAGTGAGCGGATGCCCTGTGAAAGCTCTCGCACGCGGGCGAACGCGCGTCGCGGCTCCTCCCCGAGCGGCGCGACCGCCATGAGTCCGAGCAGCCTGAGCCCCTCGGTGGACAGCACCCGCTCGGCGAGTGCGTGCAGTTCGGACGGGTTCGCTCCCCCGCGTGCGGGGTCGTCGGTGAGGTTCACCTGGATGAAGCAGTCGATGGTGGATTCTGGACTGGCCAGGGCATCCGCGAGGCTCTCACGGTCCACCGAATGGATCACCGTGGCGTATCCACGCACCTGCTTGGCTTTCTTGGACTGCAGCTGCCCCACGAAGTGCCAGGTGAGGTCGAGATCGGCGAGCTCTGCTGCCTTGGGCGCGGCATCCTGGTGCCGGTTCTCGCCAAAATCCCGCACGCCGAGCTGCGCGAGCTCCCGCACCAGGGCGGCGGGGTGGAACTTGGTGACCACAACGGTGGTGATGCCCGCGGGGTCGCGGCCAGCGGCGGATGCGGCATCCGCTACCTCGGTCTGAACCCCGGCAAGCCGTTCGGCAAGGCTGCTCACGTGAAGGAACTACTCACTTCAAGAAATCAGGGATGTCCAGGTCGTCGTCGTCACCGTCGTCGAAACTGCGGTCGATCGGCGGGATCGGCACGAGGGACGGCTCCTGCGACCATTCGCTCTCCGGCTCACCGGCCGCCGGCGACGTGACGGGCGGCACTACCGGGTCGCTGGCCACGAAATTCGTACGGCGGGCATCGCGGTTCTTCGTCGACGGCTCGCCGCCGTCGAAACCGGCCGCGATCACCGTGACGCGCACCTCGTCTCCCAGGGTGTCGTCGATCACGGCACCGAAGATGATGTTGGCTTCGGGGTGCACGGCCTCCTGCACGAGTCGCGCGGCGTCGTTGATCTCGAAAATACCGAGGTTCGATCCGCCCTGGATCGAGAGCAGCACGCCGTGCGCGCCGTCGATCGAAGCCTCGAGCAGCGGGGATGCCACGGCGAGTTCTGCGGCCTTGATCGCACGATCCGCGCCCCGCGCCGAGCCGATGCCCATGAGCGCCGAGCCGGCGCCCTGCATGACCGACTTCACGTCGGCGAAGTCGAGGTTGATCAGGCCGGGGGTCGTGATGAGGTCTGTGATGCCCTGCACACCGGCCAGGAGAACCTGGTCGGCAGTGGCGAACGCCTCGAGCATGCTGATGCCGCGATCGCTGATCTCAAGGAGGCGGTCATTCGGTACCACGATGAGGGTGTCGACCTCGTTCTTGAGGTTGGAGACGCCCACGTCGGCCTGGGATGACCGGCGCTTGCCCTCGAACCCGAACGGCTTGGTGACGACACCGATGGTGAGCGCGCCGATCGACTTCGCGATGCGTGCGACGACGGGCGCTCCACCGGTTCCGGTTCCGCCACCCTCGCCCGCTGTGACGAAGACCATGTCTGCGCCGGCCAGCGCCTCTTCAATTTCCTCGGCGTGATCTTCGGCCGCGCGGCGGCCCACCTCGGGGTCTGCCCCGGCGCCGAGACCCCGGGTGAGTTCGCGACCCACGTCGAGCTTCACGTCGGCGTCGCTCATCAGCAGCGCCTGGGCATCCGTGTTGATGGCGATGAATTCCACACCGCGCAGTCCGAGTTCGATCATGCGGTTGACGGCGTTGACACCACCGCCACCGATGCCGACTACCTTGATCACCGCGAGGTAGTTCTGGTTCGATGTCATTCTCTTGACGTCACCTTCGGTCTTCGTGGAACCTTCAACCTTTACCTGAGGTATAAAGTTATCCTCAGTATGCAATTCCTGAGTTGAGGGTAGGTCGGTGTACCGTGCACGCCCGGCAGGACATCCAGCGTGTCGGAAACTGCGGGCGCTACGAGGTCGGTTTGAAGATGGCGTTGCCCGGCGCAGACACGTCGAACTGTCCGGCAAGGGACGGGTCGGTGATCGCGATCAACCGGGACAACACCACGGCCTTCTTCGCGGAGTCGTCCGCGCTCCCCCACGACACCCGCTGGCCGACGCCAGCCAGCACGAGCGACACGTCGTCCTGGGTCTGCGCTGAAACGCTGTCGACCTGGGCGAGTAGCCCGGGTGGCAGGGCCAGGAGCACGTGAACGACTGCCTCGAATGCGGTGCTTTTCGCGTCCTTACCTCCGAGATCGATCACCGGCACACCAGCGATGCGATCGACGGATTCCTGCAGAACGATGCCGGCCGGGTCGACCAGGTGGTACACGCCACCGGTGAACAGCTGCCCAACCGGCTGGCGCTCAACAATGTGGATCACGAGGGTGTCTGGGGGCACGACTTCGGTGACGTAGCTGCGGATCAGTGGAAACGCGCTCAGTTCGGTTGTGATGCGCTTCTGGTCCAGAAGAGCGAGTGGCGTTCCCAGCTGGTCGTCGACCGCCGCGTGCACGTCGGCGGCACTGACTCGCGCCGTGCCATCGATCGTGATGGTACGCAGGGCGAGCAGCGGAGAGTAGACCGCAACGGCGAGCAAGCCAGCCAGGGTGGCCACGACGCCGACCGCAACGAGCCACGCTGTGCGTCGATTGCGTGTGCGGCGCGTGAAGCGGCGCGCCTCGCGCGACTCACGCTTCCTGGTGGCGCGCGGGACCGATGGTGGTCGCTCGGCTTTCGGCCGCCGTATCGGCGACGCAACCACAGCAGGGGCCGTGCGCGGCGTCTTCGCCGGAGCAACCGCGGGCTTCTTCGTTGGCGGCGTGACCCGTTCCGGCTGCTTTCGCGGAGGATCGAACCCCTCTGGCCGCTTCACGGCACCCCGATCAGGCCACGGGGATGGCGTCGAGGGAGGCGAGCAGCTGCGGCACGATCCGGTACACATCCCCACAGCTGAGCGTCATGATGATGTCCCCGTCACGGGCAATCGCGGCGGCGCGATCCGCCGCCTGCTGCCAGTCCGGCAGGTAGTCGACCCGGCTCTGGTCGGCGAACCGCTCAGAGACAAGCGCGCCGGTTACCCCGGGCACCGGGTCCTCCCGCGCACCATAGACGTCGAGCACGATCGTGTGATCGGCGAGCTTCTCGTAGGTCTTCGCGAAGTCGCCGGCCATGAGTTGCGTGCGGCTGTACAGATGCGGTTGGTGCACGGCGATGATGCGCCCAGACCCCACCACGGTGCGGGCAGCAGACAGGGCCGCGGCCACCTCGGTGGGGTGGTGGGAGTAGTCGTCGTAGACACGCACCCCGCGCACCGTGCCATGCAGTTCGAACCTGCGCTCGGTGCCGCCGAAGGTGGCGATGCCATTCAGAACGGCGCGCGGATCAAACCCGAGCCCAACGAGCACCGTGAAGGCGCCGGCTGCGTTGAGCGCGTTGTGGTGCCCGGGCACGCGGAGCTCGGCCCGGTACTCTGCGCCCTGCCAGGTCAGGGTGAAGGCCACGTTGCCAACCGCGGACACGTCGTGAATACGCACGTCGGCATCCGCTGCCTCGCCGAACGTGAGAACCCGCTTACCCGCGAGTCGGCCGCTCACGCGCACCGCCCCCGGGTCGTCACTGGAGACAACGACCAGCTCGGTCGCCTTCGTCGCGAACTCGACGAAGGCGTCGTCGAATGCCTCGTGCGAGCCGTAGTGGTCCAGGTGATCCGCGTCGACATTGGTGATGAGGGCGACCGCGGTGTCGTAGAGCAGGAACGAGCCGTCGGACTCATCCGCTTCGACAACGAACAACTCGCCGTCGCCGAAAGATGAGCTCACCCCCAGCGATTGGATGACCCCGCCGTTGACGAAACTGGGCGACTCGCCGAGTTCGAGAAGCGCCGTGATGATCATGCCCGTGGACGTGGTCTTGCCGTGCGCGCCCGCCACCGCGATGAGCCGCTTGTGGTTGATGAGCCAGGCCAGTGCCTGTGACCGGTGCAGCACCGGAATGCCACGCGCCACCGCCGCGAGGTACTCCGGGTTGTCGGGCCAGAGCGCGCCGGTGTACACAAGTGCGTCGGCATCACCGAGGTTCGCGGCTTCGTGACCGATGGAGACGGTTGCCCCGAGCTCGCGCAGGGCCTCGGTGTTGTGGTTCTCGCTGCGATCGGACCCGGTGACCCGGTGCCCAGCGGCGATGAACAGTCGCGCGATGCCGCTCATTCCCGAGCCACCGATACCCACGAAGTGTGCGGAGCCGATGGCTGCGGGCAGCGGCTGGGAGAAGTCTGGCTTGATCATCGTTGTCGATTTTACCGTGGCGGTCGGGGAGCATCGGGGACACGGGCCGTCATGACGAGGTCCACCATGCGGTCGGAGCCATCGAGCACGCCCACGCTCGACGCGCACGCTGCCATCTCGGCCACCAGGGCACGATTTCGCAGCAGCGGTACGAGCTCGCCCGCAACCCAGGCGGGCGTGAAGTCGGCGTCTCGCACGATCACCGCTCCCCCGGCTGCTACAGCGTCACGCGCGTTGAAGCGCTGCTCGCCATTGCCGACCGGGTAGGGCACGTAGACCGCAGCGACGCCGAGGGCAGTGAACTCGCTCACGGTGGCAGAGCCCGCGCGCGCGACGGCGAGGTCGGCCAGGGCGATCGCAAGTTCCATGCGGTCGCAGTACTTCAGCAGCAGGTACCCGGGCAGGCGCGGGTCGGTGATGTCGGATTTCTCCCCCGCGATGTGCAGCACCTGCCAACCCGCGCCGAGAATGACCGCGATCGACTCCGAGATCGTGTGGTTGATGCTGCGCGCGCCCGTCGAGCCGCCGGTCACCAGCAGCACGGGACGGGTCGGATCGAACCCGAAGTAACGCGCAGCCTCGGGTCTGCTCGCCCGGCGATCCAGGCGCTCGATCTCGCGCCGCAAGGGCATGCCCACGAAAGTCGAGTGGCGCAGTCGGGTGCCGTGGAAGGCGACGCCCACGAAGCGCGTGAAGAGCGCGCCGAGCCGGTTGGCGATGCCGGGCCGGGCATTCGCCTCGTGGATGGCGAGGGGCGTGCGCTCGGCGCGGGCAGCGAAGTACGCGGGTGCGGATGCGTATCCGCCGAAGCCGACCACGACATCCACATGCCGATCGCGGATGTAACCGCGGGTCACCGCAATCGCGTTCCTGAAGCTCCGGGGAAAGCGCAGCGCCGCGCCATTCGGCCTGCGCGGGAACGGCAGCTTGTCGATGGTGACGAGCTCGTACCCACGCTCGGGCACCAGCCGGGCCTCCAGGCCCTCCTTCGTACCGAGCACGATGATCTCGGACTCCGGCTCACGCTCGCGGATTCGGTCGGCGACGGCGAGCAGCGGATTGACGTGGCCGGCTGTCCCCCCTCCGGCAAGCAGGTAGACGGTCATCGTTGTGGGCGCACCCGCTGGGCGGCGGCGAGGCGCGAACGCTCCGCGGGGCCCTGGACGGCGCGCACCGGCATCCGGCGCTCTGGGCTGCGCGCGAACGACAGAACGACCCCGATCGCCAGCAGGGTGGAGATGAGCGCAGAACCACCCGCTGAGATCAGCGGAAGGGGCACTCCGAGCACCGGGAGCACCCCGAGCACGACAGCAATGTTGACGAACGCCTGACCGATCACCCAGATCATGATTCCGCTCGTGGCGATTCTCGCAAAATCGTTGGTGGAGCTGCGGATGATCCGGATGAACGAGATTGCGAGTACGACGAACAGCAGGAGCACCACAACGGCCCCGATGAGACCGAGTTCCTCCCCGATGACGGCGAAGATGAAGTCGTTCGCCGCCTCGGGAAGCCAGGACCAGGTCGACTTCGAGTTACCCAACCCGACTCCGAACAACCCACCGGATGCCAGCGCCCACGTTCCATGGGTCACCTGCCAGCAGTAGTTGGCCAGGTCGTGCTCCGTGCACCCCTTCATCCACACCATGATGCGTTCGCTGCGGGACGGGCTGGCCACGGAGAACAGCAGGCCGAGCACCGCAATCCCAGCCAATGCCAGGGCCAGGATCCGCAGGCGCACGCCCGCGAAAAACATCGACCCGATGACGATGGCGAGCATGATGAATGCGGTGCCCAAGTCGTTGCCGAGGAGTACGAAGCCAATCGCGACGCCGGCGACCGGTGCGATCGGAAGCGCGACGTGCTTCCAGTCGCCGAGGAGGTCCTTCTTCGCCGTGAGGATCCAGGCGATCCAGACCACCAGGGCGAGCTTCACCAGTTCGGAGGGCTGCGCGTTGACACCGCCGATCTGGATCCAGTTGCGATTACCGCCCGACGCGACTCCGAGACCCGGCACGAACACCAGAAGTTGGAGGCACGCGCCCACGATGAGGGCCGGCCAAGCCCATCGCTTCCAGAAGCTGGCTGGCATCCTGGAGGCGACAAGCATCAGGGGTACGCCGATGATCGCGTACAGCCCCTGGCGTACGAAGACGATGAACGGGCTGTCTCCGGCCGCGACCGCAACGACGAAGGATGCGGAGAGAACGATCACCAGGCCGAAAATGACCAGGAACAGAGTGGTACCGAGCAGCAGGAAATAATTCGCGCCCTCCGCGGCGATGATGCGTCGAATCGGCTCGGTGCGCGCTCTGGCCGGAGCCTCGGAGCTAGCCTGCCGCTTCGTCTGGGCGCCCGGAATCCTGGTCGTGGTCATCGGGCGCACCTCCCAGGTAGTCGGCCACTGCTGCGGCGAATCGGGTACCCCGATCGGTGTAGTCGGTGAACTGGTCCATCGACGCGGCCGCAGGGGCGAGGAGAACGGTGTCTCCCGGCCTCGCAACCGCGGCCGACAGGCGCACGGCCTCCGGCATCACCTGATCAGTGTCCGCTGCCATGACCTCGAAAACCGGGGTTTGCGGGGCGTGTCGTGCGAATGCCGCGAGCACCTCAGAGCGCTCGACACCGATGATCACGGCCGCTTTCAGCCGTGCGGAGTTCAATCGCACCAGGTCGCTGACGTCAACGCCCTTGAGCAGTCCGCCGACGATCCAGACGACAGCGTCCTGGGCGCCGAGCGATGCTGCGGCGGCGTGCGGGTTCGTCGCCTTCGAGTCGTTGATCCAGCGGATGCCGCCGGCCTGCCCGACCACCTCGGTGCGATGGTGATCCACCCGGAAACTGGCCAGGGCATCCCGGATCACGGCGGGCTCGACGCCTGCAGCACGCGCGAGAGCGGACGCCGCGATCACGTCCGCCACCAGGTGCGGTGCGGCGAGACCGGAGGACTCGAGCTCGCCGCGCGTGGTCAGCTCGAGCGCTGAACGGTGGCGGTCGTCGTGGAAGGCGCGATCCACGATGATGCCGTCGACGATCCCGACGTCACTCGGACCGGGGGTCACCAGGCCGAACCCGACGGCGCGGCAGCCGTCTTGCACGTCTGCCTGCTCGACCATGAGCCGGGTGGCGTCGTCCTGGAGGTTGTAGATGCAAGCGACCCTGGTGTTCCAGTAGACCGTGCCCTTGGCTTCCGCGTAGGCATCCCTGGTGCCGTGCCAGTCCAGGTGGTCGTCGGCCAGGTTGAGGCAGACGCTCGCGAAGGGAGCGATCGAGCCGGCGCCCTCGCGCGGCACCCAGTGCAACTGGTAGCTGGAAAGTTCAACCACGAGGAAGTCGAAACCGGTCGGGTCCCGTACGGCGTCGAGCACAGGAATGCCGATGTTGCCGACGGCGGCCACCCGCCTCCCGTCGGCGCGCAGCAGGTGCTCGGCGAGCTGCACTGTCGTGGTTTTGCCGTTCGTGCCCGTTACGCACAGCCACTCGGCCGACGTGCCGATCTTGTCGCGCAGGCGCCAGGCCAGCTCGATGTCGCCCCACACGGCGATCCCCTCGGCCGCAGCCCACTCCAGCACGACGTGGTCGGGATGGAAGCCGGGCGAGACCACGATCACTTCGGGGGCGAAAGCGGCCAGGCGACCCGGCACCTCGTCCAGCGGATGCTGCGCATGCAGTTCCGCGCCGATCACCGAGAGCAGGTCGGCCTGCTCGCTCGGCGCCTTCGCGGTCACCACCAGAACGCTCGCCCCGAGCTCGACGAGGGTATCTGCCGCAGCAAACCCGGTCACGCCGAGCCCGAGCACGGCCGCACGGAGCCCGCGCCAGTCCGCATGCCAGCTGGTGAGGCTGTCGAGATCGGTCATGGGGACTGGTTAAGCCATTCGAGATAGAACAGGCCGACGCCGATCGCGACGAGCAGGGCTGCGATCAGCCAGAAGCGCACGACGATCGTGATCTCAGCCCAGCCCTTGAGCTCGAAATGGTGGTGCAGCGGGCTCATCAGGAAGACTCGTCGCCCCTGGCCGTAACGCCAGCGCGTGACCTTGAACCAGAACCGCTGGATGATCACCGACCCGGTGACGATGAGGAACAGTCCGCCGATGAGCACGAGCAGCAGTTCGGTGCGGCTGAGAATCGCGAGGGCAGCGAGTGCACCGCCGAGGCCGAGCGAGCCGGTGTCGCCCATGATGATCTGCGCGGGATGGGTGTTCCACCACAGGAAGCCGATCAGGGCACCGCAGATCGCCGCCGCGATCACAGCCAGGTCGAGTGGGTCGCTCACGCGGTAGCAGCGGAACAGGTCTTCGGGGTCTGCGCCACCGAAACAGGACTGGTTGTTCTGCCAGAAGCCGATGAAGATGTACGACGCGATCGCGAAGATCGAGGCTCCCGTGGCCAGGCCGTCAAGCCCATCCGCGACGTTCACGCCGTTGCTCGCGCTGACGATGATCAGGGTCACCCAGATGGTGAAGAGGATGCCGCCCGCAATCACCCCGAACGTCGCGAGGTTGAGCCAGGAGATGTCCCGGATCACCGAGATCATGGTGGACGCGGGCGCGCGCCCCTGTTCGTCGCGCAGGTTCAGGGCGAGGGCGGCGAACCCTCCGGCCACCGTCACCTGCCCAATGATCTTGGCCCACCCGCCGAGGCCGAGACTGCGCTGCTTGCGCGTCTTGAGAAGGTCGTCGAGGAATCCGATGAGCGCGAGCCCCACCATGAGGTAGATCACGAGGAGGCCGGACGGCGTGAGGTACTCCTGCGCGATCCAATGGCCCACGAAGTAGCCGATCACCGCGCCGAGGATGAAGATGATGCCGCCCATGGTCGGCGTGCCGCGTTTGGCATGGTGCGATTGGGGTCCATCGTCACGAATGAACTGGCCCCAGCCGAGCCGGTTGAAGAGTCGGATGAAGAGTGGCGTCAGGAAGAGTGTGAAGGCGAGGGAGAATCCGCCGGCGATGAGCAGCGCGATCATTCGGCGACCCGCTCACCCAGGTGCTGCAAGCCCTCGGAGCCCGAAGACTTCACGAGAACGACATCGCCTTCTCGCAATTCATCACACAACAGATCGTATGCCTCATTCACATCACCGACGAGCACCGACTCCCCATCCCAGGACCCTTCGAGGCCGGCCGCATTGTGGATGTGGCGGGCCAGAGGACCGATCACCACCAGCTTCTGCACATTCAGTCGCACCACGAGCCGACCGATGCGATCGTGCTCCTCGT
>JBDUEC010000058.1:0-11713 GCA_040002655.1 Rhodoglobus sp.
GCTACAGGTCCAACCGCCACGCGCTCTCGTTGGCGATGCCGACGAAACCGACGGCCTCGTTCACCGAGAGCATGTGGCGGTTCTCCTCCGCGTTGAAGGTGACGACCGACGGATGCCCGGGCGCGCCATCCCGCAGGTGCACCAGGTTCGCGACCTTGAGCAGCATGCCGAGCGCGTGCCCGCGATGCTCCTTGAGCACGAGGGTCGCCCACTGGTCGACGGCGCGGGACTTCTCCGGCGGCACGGACAGCATGGTGTAGCCCACAAGCGCACCGGTGGGCCGGTGCTCGATCGCCGCGGTGAAGCGGCTGCGCGGGTTGGTCTCGTTGCGCGCGTCGGAGTCGATGACTCGCTCGACGGTCCACACGTCCTCCGGTTCCTCGAGTCCGGCGCTCGGAGCATCCGTCGACATTCGGGTGGCGAGCACCGCGCGGTCGGCCAGCCAACGCTCGGGGGTGGACCCGGTCCAGGTGTGCACGACGTAGTCCTCGCCGGACGCGGCCACGGCCGCCGCGAGCCGGTCGTCAAGATCGGCGACGGGCAGAGGCAGCTGGCTCAATCGCTCGACCTGTTCGAACGAGTAACCGCGCGCCCGCAGGAATCGCACCTCGCGAGTCACCGAGATTGACCCGAATCCGGTGGGGGATGCCAAGCGCTCGCCGGCCTCATCCTGGATCGGAGCGTAGACGATGGTCTTCGCCTTGCCGTCGGCCCTGGCGATTGCCTCCACCGCGTCGGCGAGCGCGGTGCCGATGCCGCTCCCACGGAAGGCGGGCAGCACCTCGACAGCGATCCAGGCGGTGTCGGCCTCCTCGCCGATGTGCGTCTCGTAGAGGGCGCGACCGACGATCACGCCGTCGACCCTGGCGACGAGGGTGCGGTGTGGCTCGTGAGGGTTGTCGTAGCCGACGAGTTCCTCCGCCGGCGTGTACGCCAGGTCCGCCGTGCCGTAGCCGATCGCCTCGACCTCGTTGCCAACCTCGATGGCGCGGATGAAGTCAGCGGCGGCAGGGTCATCCAGCGTCGCGGGGATGGCGATCTCGTCGATCGTGAACACGCGTCCTCCTTCGTCAGGGCAGCCCGCCAGACTACAACGCGCCCGCCGAACCGCGCCCAACTGATACCGAAGCGTTAGCCTCGGCCAGTCGGGTACCTTTAGACGCACTCCAAATCACCGATCGAAGGGCCTGCTGTGTACCTGAAGAGCCTGACCCTCAAGGGGTTCAAGTCCTTCGCACAGCCGACCACTTTCGCGTTCGAGCAGGGCGTGACCTGCGTCGTCGGGCCGAACGGTTCCGGCAAGTCCAACGTCGTCGATGCCCTCGCCTGGGTGATGGGTGAACAGGGCGCGAAGACCCTGCGCGGCGGCAAGATGGAAGACGTCATCTTCGCCGGCACCGCCACGAAGGGGCCGCTGGGTCGCGCCGAGGTGATCCTCACGATCGACAACGCGGATGGCGCCCTGCCAATCGAGTACGCCGAGGTCACGATCTCGAGAACTCTCTTCCGCAACGGTGGCAGTGAGTACGCCATCAATGGCGAGACCTGCCGCCTGCTGGACGTGCAGGAGCTGCTCTCGGACTCCGGACTGGGTCGCGAGATGCACGTGATCGTTGGGCAGGGCCAGCTCGACGCGGTGCTCCACGCCAGCCCCGAGGACCGTCGCGGGTTCATCGAGGAGGCGGCCGGCATCCTGAAGCATCGTCGCCGCAAGGAGAAGACGATCCGCAAGCTCGAGGCGATGCAGGCGAACCTGACGCGCCTCTCCGACCTCGCGGGCGAGATTCGCCGCCAGCTCAAGCCACTTGGCCAGCAGGCGGAGATCGCGAAGGAGGCCGCGTCGATCGCGGCGATCGTGCGCGACGCTCGCGCCCGGCTGCTCGCCGACGAGGTCGTCGAACTTCGCGGCGCCATCACGAACTTCAGCCGCAGCGAGTCCGAGCGCAAGACCGAGCGCATCGTTCTGCAGGAGCAGCTCGACCAGAACAAGCTGCGCGAGGGTCGCCTTGAGCAGGCCCAGGTCGGCGATGCAGTGGACGTGGCGCGCAGGGTGGCGTTCGGCCTCGAGTCGTCGCAGGAGCGCCTGCGCGGTCTGTACACGCTTGCCAACCAGCGGCTCGCGCTGCTCGGCCAGCAGGCCGACGGCCCGAGCACCGGCTCGACCATCAGCCAGCAGTCCGTGGAGGACGCGCTCGCCGAAGCCGACCGCCTGGCCGCGGGGGTAGCGGACGCAGAGGAGGCCGTCGGGCGGGCAGCGGCCCAGTCCGCCACGGCCAAGGCTTCACTCGACTCACTGGACGAGGAGATCGCGGCGCAGAGCGCCCTCGTGTCGCGGCATGATCTCGAACTGGCGGGGCTCGCATCCCGGGTCGACATCGCGAGCTCGAAGCTCACCGCAGCCCGCGGCGAACTGCTGCGCCAGCAGACCGCACTTGAGCAGGCCGAGGAACGCCGCGACGGCACGCGCACCGAGTTCGTGGCGCTCGAAGCCCAGGCGGCCACAAGCACAGAGGGTGACGGCACGCTCGACACCGCGTACGAAGCCGCCGAGGCCCTGGTCGCGACCGTGCAGGCCGAGATTGAGGCGCTGCGCGACGATCTCCATGCGGCCGAGCGCGAGCGCGATGCTCTTGCCGCTCGTAACTCCGCCCTGTCGTTGGCGGTCGACCAGAAGGATGGGTCGAGCGCGCTCGTGGGGGCGAAGCTCGCGGGCATCCGCGGGCTGGTCGCCGAGCACGTGAAGATCGAGCCGGGCTTCGAGGCGGCGATCGCTGCGGCCCTCGGTTCCCTGGCCGACGCAGTACTCGCCGACACCGGCGACGCGGCCTTCGAGGCGCTTGCCCTCTCGGCCAGCAAGGACTTCGGGCGGGTCGAGGTGGTCGTGGCCGACAGCGCCGCGCCGAAGGTCGCGAAGGCCCCAGCCGGCGTGCGGGCGGCCGCCGAGGTTGTCACCGCTCCGGACGGCGTGCTCGGCCTGCTCGCCGACGTCTACATCGCCGACGATCTCGACGCCGCACGGGGCGCCTACGCCGCCATCGGCGACGCCACCTTCGTGACGAAGCAGGGCGACGTGCTCACCCGTTACGTGCTGCGTGGCGGGTCCGGTGCCAAGCGCAGTCGGCTCGAACTCGTTGCTGAGCGGGATGCCGCCGCCACCAAGCTCGCCACCGTCACGACCCAGATCGAACGCACCCGCTTCGCCCTCGCCGAGAAGCGGTCGGCCCTCGAGACCGCGAAAGCGGATGCCGCCACCGCGCTCACCGCACTGCGCGAGTACGACGCCGCCCTCGCCGCCCAGTCCGAGCAACTGGGCCGATTCCGCATCCAACTCGAGGCCGCGCAGGCGGAGTGGGAACGTCTCTCGGCCGCCGTCGCCCTCTCCGCTGAGAGCGTGCGCACCGCGGAGGTCGACGTCGATCGCGCCACCTCCGATCGCGATGAGTTCGCCGCGACGCCGCGTCCGATGCTGGATGCCTCAGCCCGCGATGGCGTGCTCGCCGAGGTGGAGGCGGCTCGTGCCGCCGAACTCGAGGTGCGCATCCAGCTGGAGACCGTGCGCGAGCGGGTGCGCGCGGAGAAAGCCAGGGCCGAGGCGTTGGCTCACCAGCTCGTCGCCGAGCGCGAAGCCGCGGAGGAGCAGGCTCGCCTGGCCGTGCTCCGCCAGCGCCAGGTCGCTGCCGCTACCTCCGTGCTCGCTGCGTTGCCCGCCGTTCTCGATTCCGTCGACCGGTCGGTGTCGCAGGCGCGCGTTGACCTCGCTTCGGCTGAGGCCGAACGCACCCAGCAGAACGAGGAACTCGCGACCCTGCGTCGCGAGGAGAGCACCCTGCGCGAGCGGTTGGCCGCGATCAGTGAGAACGTGCACGGCCTCGAGATGCAGATCTACGAGAAGAAGCTGCACCTGTCGACGCTGCTCGAACGCGCCGGCGAGGAGCTCGGTCTCGTCGAGGATGTGCTCGTGGCGGAGTACGGGCCGCTGGTGCCCGTGCCCGACCTGGACGCGCAGCGGGTCGTGGCCGAGCCTACCGATGGTCTCGAGACCGGCTCCGCCGCCTCGACCAGCGAGACCCCGGTGGCCGAGGCGGAGCGCAGCGACGGTCTCGAGACCACCACCGCGCCCGGTAAGCCCTTCAACCGCGTCGAGCAGCAGGCCCGATTGGCTTCCGCCGAGCGCAAGCTGGCCCAGCTCGGCCGGGTCAACCCGCTCGCGCTCGAGGAGTTCGAAGCGCTGGAGCAGCGCCACAAGTTCCTCACCGAGCAGCTCACCGACCTCACGAACACCCGCAAAGACCTGCTCACGATCATCGACGAGATCGACGAGAAGATGCAGGACATCTTCGGCAGCGCCTTCGAAGACACCCGCGCCGCGTTCAACCAGGTGTTCCCGATCCTGTTCCCCGGCGGCACCGGCAGCATCCACTTGACCGATCCCGAGAACATGCTCACCACCGGCATCGAGGTGACCGTGAAGCCCGCCGGCAAGAAGATCGAGCGCCTGTCGCTGCTCAGTGGAGGCGAGCGGTCGCTGGCTGCCGTTGCCCTGTTGATCGCGATCTTCAAGGCCCGGCCGAGCCCGTTCTACATCATGGATGAGGTCGAGGCGGCCCTCGACGACGCCAACCTCGGGCGCCTTCTCACAATCTTCCAGGACCTGCGCCAGACCAGCCAGCTCATTGTGATCACCCACCAGAAGCGCACGATGGAGATAGCGGATGCCCTCTACGGTGTTTCGATGCGCGCAGACGGCATCAGCGCGGTCGTCGGCCAGCGCGTCGCCCAGGAGCAGGCCAGCTAGATCGATCTGGCCCGCGACCGGCGCCGGTGGCGCTCGCTAGCGTTGGACCATGATCGAGATCTCCACCGACCCCGCGCGCATCGACCACGAGGTCATCTGGCGCTATCTCTCGAGCGAGGCCTACTGGGGTCGCACCCGCACCCGCGAAGAGGTCGACTCGCAGGTCGACCAGTCGTGGCGGCTGGTGGGCGCCTACGACGATGGCGCCCTGGTGGGCTTCGCACGGGCCCTGTCGGATGGCATCGGGCTGGCGTACCTGGCCGACGTGTTCGTGCTGCCGTCCCACCAGGGGCAGGGAATCGCGCAGCGGATGCTCGACGAGCTGATCGAGAACGGGCCGGGCCGCGACATCCGCTGGGTGCTGTTCACTCGCGACGCCCACACCCTGTACGAGAAGTTCGGCTTCGTTCCGCCGGACGACACGGCCATGGTGCGCCCGGCCCGCGAACGCACCTAGGGGCGAGCTACTCGACCGGTGCGTGTGATCCGAGGTGCTCGGCCCACGCCACGCCGAGTTCGAACCGGGAGTGCACGGCGAATGAGTCCATTGCCTCGGTGATGCGTCGCTGCACCGTGCGCAGCGAGAGCCCGAGCGTCGCCGCGATGGTGGCATCCGGCATGCCGTTTGCGAGCAGCCTGAGAATGGGCCACCAGGTCTGGTCGGCGGTGGGGTAGGCGATCGCGCGGCGCCAGAGCGAATCGACGTACATCGACACCACCCGCACGATCGTGGGCTGCTGGATGATGACGATGCTGATCGGCGGATCCTCACCCCAGGTGAGCGGCAGTGCGCACAGCACGCCCGCATCCGCGTAGAGCCCGCTGGGGACCCGCTCGAGAATGCGAATCGTGATGCCGAGGGCCGCCAGTTCGTCGAGCAACTGCCGGTCGTGCGGCTGGCTCAGCGCCGACGCGGGGATGACGATGCGCATGTGCGCTGCAGCGGTACGCGCGACCGGGTCGGCCAGCAGGCCGGGGTAGATCACGGTGCGCAGCACGACGAGATTCGGGTAGAGGGTGATTGGATCGCGCGACGGGTGCGTCGCACCATACCGGGCCCACGCGTGGAACTGCTGCTCCTGGCCGTGCACGATCTCTGCCCAGCTGGAGACACTGTCTCCCGAGGAACCAAGCTCCCAGTCCCGCGTGAGCGCCGACATCGTTGCCGTGGTTTCGATCAGCGTGCCGAGGCGCGCGACCTCTTCGCTGAGCACACTCGCGCTCAGCGCCGCCATGGCGCGATCGGGGGAGCGCGGGTCGACCCCGCCGCCCTCCAGGCTGACCAGTCCCGCCGTCTCGAGACTGCCGAGGATCTCGTCCAGGCGGTGCCGGGGCAGCGAATCCAGCGCCTCGAGCTCCGCTCGGGACTGCGGCCTGGCCCGGTAGATGGTGCTCAACACCTTGAGCGTCTCCGGGTCACTCAGGTTCACCATTGGGGCACCTGACGTGTCGTTGTCATGGCGTGATTATGCCACCCACCGATTACTATGCTGGCGCTCAAATGACACCCGCGTCGTTTCCCGCATCGATCGATCTCGATGGCTTCATCGCGATCGAATACGCGCGGGTCGTCGCCGCCGTAGCAATGGTGACCGTGTGCTGTTCTACCTCGAAGACCAATCGGTGGCGACAATCGCGGCAACCATGGGGCTCAACTCTGGCACCGTCAAGACCCACCTTTCCCGGGCGCGCCACGCGCTCGCAACGCAGCTCGCCGAGTCTGCGCCGACCGCTCAGGTCGCCTGGGCATAGAAGCCCGTAGCGGTGCGGGTTCGCCAGCCGATAGCGTCCTCACATGAAACGTCAGGTGGTGGTGCGGGCGGCGTTCGCGCTCGGGCTTCTGGCGGCCCTGGTGGGTGGGCCCGCGACATCCGCTCTGGGGGCTGTTCCCACCTACGACCTGGACCAGTGCGCCGGGTCGCCGTACTCCCCGGAGGGCTCAAGCGGCGAACGCGCCTTCTTCACCCCGGACCTCTCCGAGATCCCGTACGGCATGCGGCAGTTCGAACCCACCTGCGCGAGCCACATTGCGGATGAGCGGATCGACTCCAGCGGCATCCACTTCGCCTACAACCTGATCTACACCGCACTCGACTACCGGCAGTTCGTGCGCCTCCTGCAGAGCCTCGAGGGCGACGGCTGGACCTACGACGGAACGAACCGCAACATCGATCTCGGCGACGGTGCCGGGCCCGTGCACCTCGAATACTCGGTCGCCCAGCTCGCCGCTCTCAAGCGGGCACCCGCTTTGGTGCAGGGCGCCTTCTCGCTGCCCTCGGGCAGCGTGCTGTCGATGCAGTGGTCCGACGGCAAGCGGGCCAGCCTGTTCACCGACTGGACCACGCCGACCCTCGTCGTCGACCTGCTGCTCGAGGAGCAGTTCTCGAGCACCGGCATCGCCGACCAGAGTGTGTTGAGTTCGCTGAAGACCATCGCGAATGCCCTGCCCTCCCCGCCCCAGACCATCGTGCTCTGCACCTCGGCTGTGATGCTCATGCTGATCATCGGATGGCCGGGCGCGCTGCTGAACGGAGTTGTCAGCAAGCATTACGAGAGGCTCGCCGGCCGGATGAAGTCCGACCTGTTCGCGAAGCCGCGTGCGTTCCTGAACAAGCCGCAGCCACGCTGGCTCGTCTGGATCGGGTTCGTCATCGCAGCAATCATCGCGGGGTTCGTCGATCCCGCCTTCGGGGCGAACGCGATGTCGGCCCGCGTTCTGGTGAGCGGCTTCCTCTCGTTCCTGGTCTTTAACTTCGCGGCCTGGTCGCTGGTTGCCCTGGTCGTGCGGCGTGCTCAACCCGACTCCAAGCCGATCGTGAACTTTCGCTGGGGTTCCCTGGTGATCGTGCTCGGGGCGGTGCTCGCCGCCCGGCTGCTCGACTTCAATCCTGGGGTGATCTTCGGACTCGTTGCGGGGCTCACTTACGCGGTCTCCCTCGTCGCTTCCCGGCAGGCGCTGGTCGTGCTCGTCGGCTCCGGCTTTGCACTGGTAATCGCCCTGCTGGCCTGGGTCGGCTACAGCCTGCTGTCACCGGTCGCCGACGCCTCAGCGAACCCGGTGCTGATCTTTCTGAATGAGTTCTTCAGCGGCATCACGATCGAGGGCATCTCTGCGCTGCCGATCGCGCTGTTGCCCTTCGCGGTGCTCGACGGCGGGCACCTGTTCGCCTGGAAGAAGTGGGTGTGGGGTCTTGCCTACGCGGTGGCCCTGGCCGGCTTCATGCTGGTGCTCGTGACCATCCCAGCCAGCTTCGGCCGGATTCCGGGGGACTTCCTACGCTGGCTGCTCGTGTTCGTGGTGTTCGGCGTGGTGGCGGTCGGCGTGTGGGCGATCGACGCCGCAGTGGGGCGCAGGAAAGCCGCGGCATCCGCTGTCCCGGAGCCCGCGCCGTAGCGTGCCCTAGGGTGGGATGAAATGGAGGAGGACTCATGATCATCTGGAGTCGCTGGGGAATCGTGGTGCTGCTCTTCATCGGAGCGGGCGTCGGGCTGGGGTTCGCCATTGGTGCTGCGTTCGGGGCGATCCGGTCAAGCGGAGCACACAACGGTGTGTTCGTGGGTCTCGGGTTCGTGCTGAGCAGCATCGGCCTGTGGTTCTTCAACAAGTACGTCGTGGAGCGGCACCTCGATAAGCCGCGGCCGTCGGTGGTCTACCAACCACTTGCCGAGCCGGTGAAGCTCGAGAACGGCACCACGCAGACTCACCAGGTCATTCCCGTGCTGCACCCCACAACAGGCCAACCGCTGTGGACCAAGCCAACCTCGACCTTCTTCTTCGTGCCCGTGAAGTACTGGCCATTCGTGCTCGGGGGCCTCGGCGTCGTGGTCTTCCTGATCAATTTCGTGATCGTGCTCGCCGGCGGCAACTAAGCCCGTTCAGGCAGCGGCTGACTGTCACCGCCTGCCCAGTACATTTGGCACGCTCAGCCGAGGCGCTTTCCGCTCAGGTGGATGAGTCGCAGCCAGCGGTAGCCGTATCCGTCCAGCTGCACTGTCGTCTTCTCGCCAGGGCTCAGCTCGATCACCTGCCCATCCACCAGCAGATCGACGAGTTGGTCGCCCTCCTGCACGTCTGTGACCGTGAACTCCACGGTCGTCGAGGTGCCCGCGAAGTTGTGCAACGCGATCATCCGGCCCTCCGCTCCCTCGAGTCCGTGGACGAACACGGAACGGTTGCGGTGGGGGATGACCTGCAACTCGCCCCAGCCGAGTTCGGGAGAGGAGCGGTAGCGCTCGATGAGACTGCGCATGAAGTGCAACATGGAGTCCGGATCGTGGCGTTGCTCCGAGGCGTTGACGTGTTCGGGGCCGAACGCTCCTGCGACCACGGGCGCGACGAGCTGCGATGGTGCGGCGTTGGAGAAGCCGCCGTTCACAGCATCGGTCCACTGCATCGGCGTGCGCACAGAGCTGCGGGTGTGCACGGACCCGTCCTCGCCCATCCCGAGCTCTTCACCGTAGAACAGGGCGGGCGTGCCGGGCAGCGAGAACATCAGGCTGTACACCATGCGCACCCGACGGGGATCGCCGTCCAGCATGGGTGGCAACCGACGGATGATGCCCCGGTCGAACGCCTGCATTGTCTTCTCGGGGGCGAAGGCCGCAAACACCTCCTCGCGCTCCTCATCGGTGAGCTTGTCGAGCGTGAGCTCGTCGTGGTTGCGCACGAAGTTGACCCACTGGTTCTCGATGTCGAGTTTCGGCCTGGACTTCAGGGCGGCTGCGAGCGGACGCGCGTCTTCACGGGCGAGCGAGAGGTAGAGGCTCTGCATCGTGATGAAGTCGAACTGCATGGTGAGGCCATCCCCGTCATCCCCGCCGAAGTACGCCTTCTGCTGCGGCCGGGGGAGGTTCGCCTCGCCGAGCATGATTGCTTCACCCGAGCGCCGGCCGAGAAATTCGCGCAGCGATCGCAGAAACGCGAGCGGATGCGGCAGCTCGTCCGTCCCCGGCAGCACACCCACCGGGTCGAGCACGAACGGCACCGCGTCCATGCGGAAGCCGGATACACCCAGTTCCAGCCAGAATCCCATGATCTTCACCAGCTCGTCGCGCACCTTCGGATTAGTCACGTTCAGGTCGGGCTGGAACGGGTAGAAGCTGTGCAGGTAGTACTGGTTGGTCTTCTTGTCGAGTTGCCAGGTGCCGTGCTGCTCGCCGGGGAAGACCTCCGCCTCCTGTTTGCGCGGCGGGTGGTCCCGCCACACGTAGTAGTCGCGGTAGGGCGAGTCCTTGCTCGAACGTGATTCCACGAACCACGGGTGCTGGTCAGAGGTGTGGTTGACGACCAGGTCGACGATCACGCGGATACCGCGATCCCGGGCCATGCGCATGGCTTCCACGAAGTCGCCGTGGTTGCCGAGTCGCTGGTCGATGCCGTAGAAGTCGGCAATGTCGTAGCCGTCGTCCCGGTTCGGGGTTGGATAGAACGGCATGAGCCAGAGGCAGGTGACGCCGAGCTCGTGCAGGTAGTCCATTCGGTGGCTGAGGCCCTCGAAGTCGCCGACGCCGTCGTCGTTCCAGTCCATGAACTTCTCAACGTCGAGGCAGTAGATCACCGCGTTCTTCCACCACAGGTCGCTCGTATCAGTTATCCGCATCCCTTCACGCTATGGCGCCTCCGCGGCTGGCGCACGCTCGGGGGATAGCCTTGACAGATGGCACCTTCCTGGTCACTGTCGAGCGCGCTCAAGGGCATGTTCTCGCGCGAGACGATCGATGCAGAGACCTGGGACGACCTCGAAGACGCCCTGATCTCCGCCGACTTCGGCCCAGACATCACCGACTCGATCGTGGCCGAGCTGCGGGCGAGCGTCGCGAAGTACAAGACCACCGATCCGATCGACCTCAAGCGGATGCTGCGCGAGACTCTCGAGGAACGCCTCGCGAAACTCGACCCAACCCTCACCCTCAGCGCCCGGCCCGCGGTGGTGCTCGTCGTCGGGGTCAACGGCGTCGGCAAGACCACCACGATCGGCAAGTTCGCCAAGTTCCTGACCGGCTACGGTCGCACCGTGGTGGTGGGCGCAGCAGACACATTCCGCGCGGCGGCAGTCGAGCAGCTGGCGACGTGGGCGGAGCGGGGTGGGGCCGAGATCGTGCGGCCGCAGGCGCAGGGGCAGGATCCGGCATCCGTCGCCTTCCAGACCGTCGAGCGTGCGCAGCGCGAGGGCATCGACATCGTGCTGATTGACACGGCCGGCCGCCTGCAGACCAAGAGTGGGCTGATGGACGAACTCGGCAAGATCCGGCGCGTGATCGAGAAGCAGACCGAGATCGCGGAGGTGCTGCTGGTGCTCGACGCGACCACCGGCCAGAACGGCCTCTCCCAAGCCGAGGCGTTCATCGAGCACGCCGGGGTCACCGGGCTCGTGCTGACCAAGCTCGACGGGTCGGCCAAGGGCGGATTCGTGCTGGCGGTGCAGGAGAAGACCGGCATCCCGATCAAGCTCATCGGCCAAGGCGAGGGCATCGGCGACCTCACCGGCTTCACACCACACGTCTTCGTGCAGGGGCTGGTCGGCTGACGACGAGGCTGAGAACGCTCCGGCCGACCGCTACAGTCTGGTCATGAAAACTTCTCGCGGCGTGATTGCACTCGTCGGCGCCATCGTGGCGGCGATCATTGTTCCCCTCAGCTTCGTCTACGGCATCGGTGCCGCGCTCGACGGCAGCGGCTCGGGCTCCGCGGTCTTCCAGGTGCTGTTCATCGTCGGGCTCGCGCTGGCGCTCGCCTCGATTGTGATCTCGATCGTGCGGCTGGTGCGCCGCGCTCCAAAGGTGCTGCCGATCCTCACGATCGTGATTGCACTGCTGCCGCTCGTCGCGCTGGTCGTCGTCTACTTGGCGAACGTGGCCGCCCACTAGTTTGCGGCTTTGTACGACCCGCTGCCGGCCCGATGGGCCGCACTCACCGTG
>JBDUEC010000059.1:0-11709 GCA_040002655.1 Rhodoglobus sp.
AGCCGAGCAGCGCGGGCACCTCGGCGAGCGACCGGATGACGGGCACGCGAAACGCCTCGGCCTCGGCGAGTTCCTCAGCGGTCGCGCTCGGCCCGCGGTCCAGCCAGACGCCGAGCAGCCCTGCCGCGGCCGCCCCGATCGCGTCGGTGCGCAACCGGTCTCCCACGTAGGCGGCCTCGTGCGCGCTCACCCCGAAGACCTCGCAGGCGTGCTCGAAGATGCGGGGGTCGGGCTTGGTGAAACCGAGCGAGCCGCTCGCGATCACGTGCTCGATTCGTGGTGCAAGGCCGACGCCGTCGAGCTTGGCCTGCTGAAAGTCGATGTCGCCGTTCGTGATGATTCCGATGCGGATGCCCGCGGCATCCAGCGCGTCGAGGCACGGCAGGGCGTCGTCGTGCAGCTTCCATGCCCGGCGGTACTCCACCAGGTAGCGCTCGAACCAGGCATCCGCCGTGGTGTCGTCGGCCAGGTCGATGCCGAACGGCTCGACGAACGCCCGCGCGCGCTCGCGGCGCTGCTCGATGAAGCCGAGCTCGCCATCCAGATAGCGCAGGTAGTGCACCTCTTCGAGGTCGTGCCAGCGGGCCAGCTCGCTCGTCTCGTCCGCGGCGCCGAGCGCTCCGCCGTGCGCGCGCCGATGGGCGGCGACACCGGATGCCACGGCGAACTGGTGCGCGAACAGGGTGTCGTCGAGGTCGAAGAGTGCGACGCGGATCATGCCGGCCATCCCGGCTTCTCGGTGCCGTCATCCGTCGCGGAACGCACCCCGTGCCAGGCCGGCGGCCGTGAACCGTCACGGAAGACGAGATCGGTGGGGGCCTCACCCGTGTACCGGAAGCCGTTTCTGCGGGCGATCCCGGCCGAGGCGCGGTTACCCACTACGCACTCCCAGTTGACGAGCGGCCAGCCCTGGTCGTAGAGCCAATGCAACACGCTCGCAACCGCTTCGGACATCAGCCCGCGCCCCCGGTGCGGAGCGCCGAGCCAGTATCCGAAGTCACTGCCGACCGTGCGTGCGCCGATGGCTCCCAGCAGAGGGCCGCCCTCGCTCTCGCGCAGCGCCCAGGTGAACTCGGTCTCGGTCTGCCAGCCCCTCGGCACCAGCTCGTCAACGAAGAAATCGGCGTGCTTCGGTTCGTACGGCCAGGGGAGCGTCATGAACGCCTCGAACACCGGATCGCGACAATACTCCACGATCCGGTCGCGATCGGCGCTCGTCGGCTGGTCGAGCCACAACCGCTCGGACTGCAGGATAACCGGCTCCACGATCAGGCCCTCGGCAGGAACCCGATACGGTCGTACACCTTCGCCAGGGTCACGTCCGCGATGGCTGCCGCCCGGTGCGCATTGTCGGCGAGGATACGGTCGAGTTCTGCCGGGTCGTCGAGCAGCTCCAGCGCGCGAGCGCGGATCGGACCGAACGTCTCGCTGACGACTTCGGCGAGCCCGCTCTTGAAGTCCCCGTAGCCTCGTCCGGCGTACTCGGATTCGAGCGAGCCGATTGTGCGCTCGGCGAGGGTGGAGTAGATCGTAAGCAAATTCGAGATACCGGGCTTGGCCGTCTGGTCGAATCGCACGTCGCCATCGCTATCGGTGGTGGCCGACTTGATCTTCTTCGCCGAGACGCTCGGGTCGTCGAGCATCCAGACGACCCCCTTGTCCGTCGAGGCCGACTTGCTCATCTTGCTCGACGGATCCTGCAGGTCATAGACCTTGGCCGTCTCCTTCTGGATGACCGGCTCCGGTTCGAGGAAGGTGGCTCCGAAACGTTGGTTAAAACGATTGGCGAGGTCCCTGGTGAGTTCAATGTGCTGGCGCTGGTCTTCACCGACAGGCACGATCTTCGCGTCGTAGAGCAGGATGTCCGCCGCCTGAAGCACCGGGTAGGTGAACAGACCAACGTTGGTGCCGTCCGCCCCCTGCTTCGCCGACTTGTCCTTGAACTGGATCATGCGGCTCGCCTCGCCGAAACCGGTGATCGTGTTGAGCACCCAGGCCAGCTGCGAGTGGGCGGCGACGTGCGACTGCACGAACAGGATCGATTTGGTGGGGTCGATGCCCGCCGCGATGTACTGGGCCGCAGTGCGCCGGGTGGCTTCGCGTAGCTGGGCTGGATTCTGCGGAACGGTGATCGCGTGCAGGTCGACAACGCAGAACACCGCGTCAGAAGTCTCCTGCAGCTCCTTCCACTGCAGGAGTGCGCCGATGTAGTTGCCGATGTGGAGCGAATCGGCGGACGGCTGCATTCCGGAGAACAGGCGGGGCTTGGTGGTCATGGTGCAAGTCTTTCAGGTGCCAGGCGGATCGAGCTTGTCGAGATCTCGACAAGCTCGATCGGCGGGAGGGTCTAGATGTCGTAGTCGACGACGACGGGAGCGTGGTCCGACCATCGCTCTTCATAGGAGGCCGCCCGGTCGACCGTGTAGTTCTTCACCTTCGCGGCTAGCTCGGGCGTAGCGACCTGGTAGTCAATGCGCCATCCAACGTCGTTCACGAACGCCTGGCCGCGCGCCGACCACCAGGTGTACGGCCCGTCGACTTCGCCCGCCCATTGGCGGCCGACATCCACCCAGCCGAGGCCGATGCGCTTCACACCGTCGGCGCCCTCCGTGCGTTTGCGCACCGGGCTGAAGAATCGGTCGAAGTACGCGCGCTCCTTCGGCAAGAACCCGGCGCTGGTGCGATTGCCCTTCCAGTTGCGGATGTCCAGCTCGCGGTGGCCAACATTGAGGTCGCCCACGATCACTGCGAGCGGATTGTGCTGCTCGAGATCGGGCATCCGCTTGGTCATGGCATCGAGAAACTTGTACTTCTGCACCTGCTTGGGAGTACCCGCCTCCCCGGAGTGCACGTAGGTGCTCACGACGGTGACGATGGTGCCACCCACCTCATAATCGGCTTCGAGCCAGCGACCGGCGCTGTCGAAGTCGTCCGCGCCGAGGGCGACCCGGTGGATGGATGCCTTGTTCCGGCTGGCAAGCGCGACGCCGGCTCGACCCTTCGCAGTGGCGGCATCGTGCAGGATGTCCCACTCCGCGCCCAGCAGGTTCTCCAGGTCTTCGGTGGAGGCCCGCACCTCCTGCAGCGCGAGGATGTCGATGCCGCGCTTGTCCAACCACGGCCCCATGCCGTTGCGGAAAGAGGCGCGAACCCCGTTGACGTTCACGGTGGCGATGCGGAGCGGTGTTGCCATGCCGAAAATCCTACAGAGCGGTGCCGACGTCGCTTCCGGGCCCATCCACTCGGGTTCGCCGCAGCCTGCGATGCGTGAGGTCCACTCCGTCGTCTGCCGCGCTCACCGAGATCCAGGATGCCGCGATGAGGATCACCTGGCAGATCAGGTTGAACCAGATGAGCAGCCCGAGAATCACGGCGAACGAGGCGAGCAGTGGATTGCGGGTCGCCCCACCGAGGAGGCTCGACCCCAGGGCTTTCAGCACTCCGAGGGCGACGCCCCCGATGATCGAACCCGGCACCAGATAGCGCAGCGGGATGCGGATGCCTGACACCGTGCGGAAGAAGATGCCGAGCACGATCGTGTCGATCAGGAGCACGACGAGCAGGCCGATCACCCGTGCCGCGAGCGTCGCCAGCCCCGAATCCCGGTCGATGCCGACCCAGTCAAGCACGGCTTCGAGTGCCGCGGTGCTCAACACCGTCAGTACCGCAGATACGAGAATCGCGATGCCGAACCCGATCGCCAGGCCGAGGTCCCTGAGTTTGAGCAGCAGGAAGTTGATGGGCAGTGAGGGCAGCCCGAACATGACCCGCACGGCGTCGCGCCCGGAGGCGAGCCAGCTGATCGCGGTGAAAATCAGACCGACAGCCGCAATCGCTCCGGTCCAGCCGAGCACGCTCGACTGGAAGAGCATCTGCGGACTCAGCACTCCGCCGTCACCGGTGTCGATCAGGCCGGGCACAGAGGTCGAGAGCACGGTGAACAGGCCGGCCAGCAGCGCCGGATTTGAGCGGATGACGAACCCGGCAACCGCGAACGCCACCCAGATCGCCGCGAACACGGCGAAGATCGCCTGGTACGAGAGCCCGGCAGCCAGCAGTGGCCCGCGACCGGAACTGTACTGGGTGAACACCCGCACCGGCTTCCAGGCCTGCACTCGCGTGATGAGCCGGGTCAACCAGGTCTGTTTCGCCACGATTCCAGACTAACCAGCGCCGACATCCGCTGGTGGGATCAGCGTGCCCGCAGGGCGATTAGATCTCGTACACGGACGCACTTTCACCGGGGATCGCTGATCGGTCGGGGTGGACTCAGTCTCAGACCGGTCAGCTCGGGGGTGACGGCTACGACGGCGGGCACCTATTTGGCAACAGTTACGGCGGTGGACCCGACTACCTGAATCTTGTGGCGATGCTGAAGGAAGTGAACCGTGGCGGCGGTGACAGCTTCTTCAACCTCGAAAACCATTGGAGGAGCCTCCTCGAGTCGGACCCAACGGTTAAGATTGAGATAGAAATACGACCCCAATATTCAGGGGACGGCAAGGTGCCCGAAGCCATCGACGTCCGTTACAGCATCGATGGTGGAGAACCCGTGAGGAAGACCTATCTGAATGAGTGAGAACGCCGGTCTGATCGCCGAACAAGAGGCGTTCAACGAGCTGGGGATGAGCCTGCACCGCTTGCTCTCCGACGGCGACGAACGCATCGAGTATCTGGCGACTGTGCTGTCGCCGGTGACATATGAGCGAATGCGCGCCTACAATCCCTCGGGAAGGTTCGAATCCCCGGGTGGCCGGTTCAATTCGGTCGACTACCCCTATGCCGTATCAAAAGCGCTCAGGGCACTCCGCGCGGCGTCGTATCGCGACGGTGTCGGCACCTGGTTCAGCGCGCGATTGCAGGTAACGGCAGCCGGTGCAGCGACTGCCGAGTATAACTACGACGATGAGCCGGAGTGGGACGCTCCCGTGGACTCGATCGCGTATGTCACCGATCAGGAGAAGTTCCCGCGCGACGAGGACAAGCAGCCTGATTGGCTGAAGCGGAAGTTGGCCGAGGGTGGCGAGAGGATCGCTGCGCGGAGCAAGTAATGCGCGCCAGGAACTCGCCGAGTGGGCCCTACTCGCGACCGCGCAGGGAGAGGCACGTACCTTGCCGGACCATTTGATCTGACGGCCTGGGCGGGCCGCATCCGCATGTCCGCTATCCGCCCCGGCACGGGGGAGGTGCTCGCACTGAGTGACATGGAGACGTCGATCTTCATCGCCCGTCGCCGGGATGCGGTGGTGGTTGAGACCGCCGATCGCAGCACCCAGAGACGGCTACAGGGCAGCTTCGCGACCGAGCAGGACGCGCAACGACTCGTGGTGGCGATGATCGGTGCGCGGTGGCGCTCTGAACACGGATTGCGGGAGATCGTCGCGCGAACCCCGGCAGAGGGGGTCGCGTTCGAGGAAGGCCCCACTGCGATCCATCTCACCTGGGACGGCGGCTCGGCCGATTTTCCACGTGGGGTGGCGGGGCGCGGGCGCGCCCTCGACTTCAGCCGGGTGGTCGGGGCCTCCATCGCGGACATCGCGAGCAGCTACGAGCACTCGAACGGGCATCCGCTCTTCGAAGGCCGCTGAGCCTCTAGTCGACGAGCGCGATGCGCTTCAGCTGGCCGCTGACCACCAGGTCGCGGATGCCGATGCCAGCCCCCTGGAGAGTGAATCGCAGGCCGCCTCCCGGCCGGCCGAACCACGGCGGGGTGATCGCAGCCCCCACCCGCAGCGGCGCGGCCGTGAGAAACCGATGACGGTCGCTTTCGGGCCGCAGCACGTGCGGCGGCAGCGAACGCAGCTCGAACGGGGTGTCGATCGGGTAGAGCTGGATGCCGTCGAGGGCTCCCAGCCGATCGACGGCGAGGTCAGCAGGCAGGTCGATCACGATGCCACCGGGACCGGCCGCGGTCGCGCGATCCCGTACATCGAAGTAGTGCCGGCTCACGCGACCCACTATCTCGTCGAGCGCTTCCTGGGTCATGGGTGTGACCGGGGGAAGGGGGCGCGCGACGTAGCCGAGCACCAGTTCCCGCGCTTCGTCGGGGGTCGATGCCCTGCCGAGTTCCCACGCGTTTCCGTAATCCACGGTCTCAAGGATGTAGCCGTCGCTCTCGCGAAGCCGCAGCGCGCCCTCGAGCGGCGCGACGAATTCATCCTCCCCCGGCAGCTGGATATCGAAGGCGGTGAAACCGAGGGCGGCGAGCTCGTCGCGCAGTCCATCAACCATGCAGTCCACGCTACCGTCCGTGCGCGGAAGATTCTGTCCTGATCCGCGTCATAGGGGGTGGACAACGCAGTCTCTTTAGGCAAGAAGGAAGTGTTAGCACTTCCCTCATCCCATGAGGGACAATGGAGAGGCCCGGGAAATGGATCAGGGGGATGAGCGAACACGACAGTTCGAGGGTTACCACCTCGGACGAGGAGCTAGTTCAGCAAGCGCGCCTGGGGGATCAGCGCGCGTTTGCCGAATTGTGGCGCCGTCATTTTCGCTCGGGGGCACGGGTCGCCCGCCAGTTCACGTCGTCCATAGATGCGGACGACCTCGTTTCTGAGGCGTACACCCGTATCTATCAGCGTGTTCTGGCGGGCGGCGGCCCGTCCGGCGCTTTCCGTCCGTACCTCTACACGACCATCCGCAACCTCGCCTCGACGTGGGGTGCGGCATCCCGAGACGTGCAGGTGGAAGAGATCGAAGACTTCGAGGATCCGACGACACTGGATGATCCAGCGGCGCTCGCTCTCGACCGCACTCTCACCTCCCGCGCGTTCCGCGCACTGCCCGAACGCTGGCAGTCGGTGCTCTGGTACACCGAGGTCGAGGGAATGGACCCGCACGAGGTCGCCCCGATCATGGGCATGACGGCCAATGGGGTTGCCGCCCTCAGCTACCGGGCTCGCGAGGGACTGCGCAAAGCCTGGCTGCAAGCCCACATCAACGACGCCTCGGCGTCCGGCGAGTGCCAGTGGACGATCTCACGCATCGGCGACCACGCCCGCAACGGACTCACTGCTCGGGATGCGCAGCGCATGTCCGATCACCTGCTCACCTGCGCCAAGTGCTCGATCATCAATGAAGAAGTGGATGAGGTGGGCTCGCGTCTCGCGCTCGTCATGCTTCCGCTCATCCTGGGTGGTGTGGCCGGCGGCACGCTTCTGGCCTCGATCGGTCACGCGAGCGTCGCGACGGCGGCCGAGATCGCCATCCCGGCCCTTCCCCACGCGTTCGCCGCAGGAGGTGCTGCCACCGCCGGTATCGCGGGTCTGCTCGGCTCCGCGGCGGCGCCCGTCGCCCTCGTCGGCACCCTCGCCCTGGCTGTGGCCGTCTCCGGCTCCGCGATCGTGCTTGCGCCGCCGGTGCAGGCAGACGGCACCTCGTACTCCACCGCCCAGCCAACGACCGGGCCCGTCGACGCGGCGGGCGAGCCCCTCCTGCCCATCGACCCGAAAGACGCTCCGACGCCCGGCGCCACCGATCCGACCAACCTGATCGACCCGGTCACGGGCCTGATCAGTGGTGTCGTGGACCCGGTGACTGGCATCGTCGGCGGTGTGGTCGGGGACGTGGGCGGCATCGTGGATGGCGTGGTCGGCACGATCACCAATCCGAACGGCTCGGTCGCAGACGTCTCCGTGAGCCTGAGCGGCACGGGAACTCCCGGTGCCACCGTTGCGCTGCAGGCGCTCGGGCAGGTCTACGCGTCCACCACGGTGGACGGCAATGGCAACTTCTCCATCTCGGCGTCCGCGATCCCCGGTGGTCTCGCCTCGCTCGACCTGGTGCAGACCGTCGACCGCAGCTACCTGGCGAGCCTGCTGCCCGGCGGCGGACTGCTTGCCAAAGTTCTGGGAACGCTCGACGGTCTCGTGAACGCGCTCATCAAGCCGATACACCTCTCAAGCGGCGGCTCAAGCATCTCGATCAACCTGCTCGGCTGAGCCGAAGATCCGTGACGCGACTCGCGTCATAATCCCGCGCCCGACCTGTCTCTCTAGTGGGACACCTAGCGGGGCACGGCGACGTCACGCCGATGCTCGTGCCGGTCCCGGTCTGCGCCACCCAGGGTTGCGTCCGGGGCCGGCCTTCCCCGTTAACGGGGTGGACCCGGTGGAGGACTACGGCTTTCCGCGCAGGATCGCCTGCTTGACCTCTGCAATAGCCTGCGTCACCTGGATGCCGCGGGGGCAGGCATCCGTGCAGTTGAAGGTCGTGCGGCAGCGCCACACTCCCTCCTTGTCGTTCAGGATGTCGAGGCGCACCTGGGCGCCCTCATCCCGCGAGTCGAAGATGAAGCGGTGCGCATTCACGATGGCGGCCGGGCCGAAGTACTGCCCGTCGGTCCAGAACACCGGGCAGCTCGAGGTGCACGCCGCGCACAGGATGCACTTGGTGGTGTCGTCGAAGCGCGCGCGCTCGACCGGGCTCTGCTTGCGCTCCTTGCCGTCCTTGGGCGTGGACCCCGCCATGAGGAACGGGTTGACCGCCTTGAAGGACTCGAAGAACGGGTCCATGTCCACGATCAGGTCCTTCTCGAGAGGCAGCCCCTTGATCGCCTCCACGTAGATCGGCTGCGAGATGTCGAGATCCTTCAGCAGGGTTTTGCAGGCCAGCCGGTTGCGACCGTTGATGCGCATGGCATCCGATCCGCAGACGCCGTGGGCGCAGCTGCGGCGGAAGCTCAGCGAGCCGTCCTGCTCCCACTTGATCTTGTGCAGCGCGTCGAGCACGCGATCCGTGCCGTGCATCTCCACGTCGAAGTCCTGCCAGTACGGCTCTGCATCCTTGTCCGGGTCGAACCGGCGGATGATGAGGGTCGCCGTGAACGACGGGATCTCGGCGGGCACCGACGGCTTGTTTTCGAGGACCGCGTTCGACATCAGTACTTTCTTTCCATCGGCGGGTAGTTCGTGATCACGACGGGCTTCCAGTCGAGCTTGATGTGCTCGCCGGCATCCGCTGACTCCGGGTCACCCACGAGGTACGCCATCGTGTGCACCAGGAACTTCTCGTCGTCGCGCTTCGGGTAGTCCTCGCGCATGTGGCCACCGCGGGATTCGTGCCGCGACCGGGCCGAGTAGACCAGCACCTCGGCGAGGTCGAGGAGGAATCCGAGCTCGACCGCCTCAAGCAGGTCGGTGTTGAAGCGCTTGCCCTTGTCCTGGATGCGGATGTTCTTGTATCGCGCACGCAGGGTCTCAATGAGGTCGGTGACCTCCTTGAGGCTCTCCTCCGTGCGGAAGATCTGCGCGTTGCGGTCCATCGAATCCTGGAGCTCCTTGCGGATCACCGCGATGCGCTCGCTGCCGTCGCCGGAACGCACGGCATCGAGCAGGTCGCGGATGCCCTTGGCCGGGTTCGCCGGCAGGGGCACAAACTTCGCGTCTTTGACGTACTCGACGGCGTTCTTGCCGGCGCGTTTGCCGAAGACATTGATGTCGAGCAGCGAGTTGGTGCCGAGCCGGTTCGAGCCGTGCACGCTTACGCAAGCGCACTCGCCCGCCGCGTAGAGGCCGGGCACGGTCTCGGTGTTGTTGCGCAGCACCTCTGCGTTGTTCGTGGTCGGGATGCCGCCCATCGCGTAGTGCGCCGTCGGCAGAACCGGCACGGGCTCGGTGTACGGCTCAACGCCCAGGTAGGTGCGCGCGAACTCGGTGATGTCGGGCAGCTTCTCATCGATCACCGCGGGTTCAAGGTGGGTGATGTCGAGGTAGAGGTAGTCCTTGTTCGGGCCAGCGCCGCGGCCCTCGCGAATCTCGAGGGCCATCGACCGCGCCACGATGTCACGGGGTGCCAGGTCCTTCAGGGTCGGGGTGTACCGCTCCATGAAGCGCTCGCCACTGGCGTTGCGCAGGATCGCGCCCTCGCCGCGGGCCGCTTCGGAGAGCAGGATGCCGAGCCCGGCCAGGCCGGTCGGGTGGAACTGGAAGAACTCCATGTCTTCGAGCGGCAGGCCCTTGCGCCAGATGATGCCGACCCCGTCGCCGGTGAGGGTGTGGGCGTTCGAGGTGGTCTTGAAGATCTTGCCGAAGCCACCGGTGGCGAAGATGATCGCCTTGGCCTGGAAGACATGCAGGTCGCCAGTGGCGAGTTCGTAGGCGACGACGCCGGACGGCTGTTGCTTTCCATCGACTTCGGTCATCACCATGTCGAGCACGTAGTACTCGTTGAAGAAGTTGATGCCGAGGCGCACGCAGTTCTGGAACAGTGTCTGCAGGATCATGTGGCCGGTGCGGTCAGCGGCGTAGCAGGCGCGACGCACCGGAGCCTTGCCGTGCTCGCGGGTGTGCCCTCCGAAGCGGCGCTGGTCAATCTTGCCGTCCGGCGTGCGGTTGAAGGGCAGGCCCATGTTCTCGAGGTCGAAGACCGCGTCGATGGCCTCCTTCGCGAGAATCTCGGCCGCATCCTGGTCGACCAGGTAGTCGCCACCCTTGACGGTGTCGTAGGTGTGCCACTCCCAGTTGTCCTCTTCCACGTTGGCGAGGGCCGCGGCCATACCGCCCTGCGCGGCTCCGGTGTGGGAGCGGGTCGGGTAGAGCTTGGAGATCACCGCTGTCTTGGCGTGCGGTCCCGCTTCGATTGCGGCGCGCATCCCGGCCCCACCGGCCCCGACGATCACGATGTCGAACTGGTGGTAGGTGACGCCGTCGATAACGGCGCCGTCGTCGAACTGCTGAGCTGTAGCCACCTAGGGCACCGGGCAGAAGCTCGGGAGCAGGTCGGCGGGCTGGCCTGCGGGGCACGGGTCGAAGGTGTAAATCACAAGTGTTCCCAAGATGAGGAGTACGGCGGTCGCGCCGGCGACCGCGATGAGCAGGATGCGGCGCACGAGAGTCGAGCGCGTGTAGTCGTTGATGAGGGTGCGGATGCCGTTGGAGCCGTGGATCAGCGCCAGCCAGAGCAGCAGCGTGTCCCACGCGACCCAGAACGGATCGGCGAGCTTGCCCGCCACGAATGCGAAGTCGATCGCATTCACGCCGCGACCGGAGAAGAGATTTACGAAGAGGTGTCCGAAGATCAGCACGACCAGGACTACACCGCTCGCGCGCATGTAGATCCAGCCCCACTTCTCCCAGTTGATCCCGCGCCGGCGGGGCCGCGGAGCATTTGGTACGGGAATGGCAGTCACGCGGCACCTCCGAAGATGTGCATGAACTGGCGGGGCACGAAACCGATGAGCAGCAGCACCCAGAGGGCGATCACGATCCAGAACATGAGTTTCTGGTACTTGGCTCCCACGCTCCAGAAGTCGATCAGGATGATGCGCAGACCGTTGAGGGCGTGGAATCCGATCGCCACGACCAGGGCGGTCTCACCGAGACCCATGATCGGCGTCTTGTAGGTGTTGATCACCGCGTTGTACGCCTCGGGGCTGACCCGAACGAGCGAAGTGTCGAGAATGTGCACCAGAAGGAAGAAGTAGATCGCGACCCCGGTGATGCGGTGCAGCACCCAGGACCACATTCCTTCACGGCCGCGGTAGAGCGTTCCCGCCGGTCGCTTTGGTGGCTTGATGACGGGCGCGCGGCGTGGGGCAGCGGCCAGGGTATCGGCCGTTTCTCCTGGCACGAGCAACCCTCCTTGCGGATGACTCGGACCACCTGTCGGCGGCCCATGACCGTTCACTCTTCGAACGCTTTCCAGTCTATTCCGCGCCCAGCGGGCATGCCGCCAAGGAGAACCTAAATAGCTCGATTTCAAGATAGTTCC